>NZ_RZSL01000652.1:0-3089 GCF_003997355.1 Mesorhizobium sp. M1E.F.Ca.ET.041.01.1.1
ACCGCGCTGCTGGTGCGCGCAGTCGCTGAAACCGTCGAGGATCGCCGATGAGCAATGTCGGTATCGTCATCGTATCGCATTCGCCGCTGGTCGCCGAAGGCACGGCCGACATGGTGCGCCAGATGGTGGGCGACGAAGTGCCGCTTGCATGGTGCGGCGGAAACGGCCATGGCGGGCTCGGCACAAGCGTCGAGGCGATCATGGGCGCGATCGACAAGGCCTGGTCGGAAGCGGGCGTCGCCATCCTGGTCGATCTCGGCGGCGCCGAGACCAACTCAGAGATGGCGGTCGAGATGATCGGCGAGCCGCGCTCCCACAAGATCGTCGTCTGCAACGCGCCGATCGTCGAGGGCGCCGTGATGGCGGCGACGGAAGCTTCCGGCGGCGCCTCGCTTAAGGAAGTGGTGGCGACGGCGCATGAATTGTCGCCGTCATGAAGGAACGGGAACCGACTGAATGTCCGCATCCGCCGAAGCCACTGTCCTGATCACCCACGAGGTGGGCCTGCACGCGCGCCCTTCGGTGAAGTTCACCAAGCTCGCCAAGTCGTTCGCGGCCGAGGTGGAAGTGGCGGTGGCCGCCAACGGCCCCTGGTTCGACGCCAAGAGCATCGTCAAGGTAATGGCGGCCAAGGCGCCCAAGGGAACCCTGCTGCACATAAGGGCGCGAGGTGACGGCGCCGAGCAAGTGGTCGGCGCGCTGGTCGACCTGGTGCAGCGCGACTTCGACGAGGACAGGGACCATGCCCGGTCCGCTTGAGACGGGCAAAACGTGTCCGACATCCGCAAGGACTGCGGACCATGCGGATTGAAGGCGTTCCCGCCTCAGCCGGCTATGCCGAAGGGCCGCTGTTCGATCTCGACCGGCCGCCGGTTGCCTACAGAGGCAAGGCAAACGCGGCGGAGGAGAAAGCAGCGCTGCAGGCTGCGATCGAAAAGGCGGTGAGCCGGTTGACCGCGCTGATCGAAACCGCCGATGGCGACGCCGCCGGCATCCTCGAATTCCACATCGCCATGCTCCAGGACGATGCGCTGAGCGTTCCGGCCTTAGCATCGATCGGTTCAGGCGAACCGGCCGACGTTGCCTGGCGGCAGGCGCTGGATGCCGAAATCGCAGGCTACGAGGCTTCCGACCAGGACTATTTCCGGGCGCGGGCCGCCGACCTTCGCGACATCCGCGACCAGGTGCTGCACGCCTTGAGCGAGGACGGTGAGGCCGCAGCACCTGCCGGCGCCATCCTCTACGGCACGGACATCGCGCCGACGCGCTTCCTCGAAACAGACTGGAGCAGAGGCGGCGGCATCGCGCTCAAGGCCGGCAGCACGGCCAGCCATGTCGCCATGCTGGCGCGCTCGCGCGGCGTGCCGATGGTGGTGGGGCTCGGCGCTTTCGCGGATGAGCCCACGGGAGTCGCGCTGCTCGACGCCGAGCATGGCGGCCTTATGTTCGCGCCGTCGCCGGCGGAATTCGAAGCCTTTAGGCGGTCGTCGTCCTCCTTCGCGGCGCGCCAGGGCAAGGCGCAGGCTTTTCTCTCCCAGCCGGCCATGACGGAAGCCGGCACGGCCGTGCGCGTTCAGGTCAACATCGCCTATCCTTCCGATGTCGACGGCATCGATATCGAGACCTGTGACGGCGTCGGGCTGATGCGGACGGAGTTCCTGTTCGGCGGGGCGCTGCCGGACGAGGAGACGCAGTACCATGCCTATCGCAAGGTGCTGGAGTGGGCCGGAGAAAAACCGGTGACCATCCGCACCGTCGATGCCGGCGGCGACAAGCCGGTTCCCGGCTTCACCGTCGCGGAGACCAACCCGTTCCTCGGCCTGCGCGGCATCAGGTTGTCACTGGCCAGGCTCGACATTTTCCGGATGCAAATCCGGGCATTGCTGCGCGCCGCCGTACACGGCAATCTGAAGGTCATGTTTCCGATGGTCGCCACCGCCGAGGAGTATGCCCAAGCCGCAGCGCTGTTCGCCGAGGAGCAGGCGGCGCTCGCCGCGCGCGGCATTGCGCATAAGCTGCCGCCGCTCGGCATCATGGTCGAGGTGCCGTCTGTCGCCATCGCGCCGGAGGCATTCGCCAAGGTCGCCTTCTTCTCGATCGGCTCCAACGACCTGACGCAATATGTGATGGCGGCGGCACGTGACAATGCATCGGTCGCGCATCTCAATTCGGTCCGCCACCCGGCAGTGCTGCGGCTGATCGCTTCGGTCGCGGCCTTCGGGCGGGAGAAAGGGATTCCGGTCAGCCTTTGCGGTGACGCCGGCGGCGACCCGGCCGCCATCCCGCTGTTGCTCGAGGCCGGCCTGCGCGACCTTTCGGTCGCGCCTGCCCAACTCGCCATGGCCAAGGCGGCCATCGCGGACGTTTCGGTGTAAGCGCGGCATGGCCAAGGCAGCCAAGATACAGGAAGCCGGCTCGGAAGACGCGATCCGCGCCTACAAGACGATCCTGTCGCAGGTTATCGACCAGCGGCCATCGGGCATGCGCCAGCGCCTTGCCGACGCGCTCGGCAAGCATCGCAGCTTCGTCACGCAGATCTCCAGTCCGGCCTATTCGATACCGATCCCGTCAAAGCATCTGCCTTCTATCTTTTCCGTCTGCCATTTCAGTCCGGCCGAGCGCGACCAGTTCTTGGCCGCCTATCACCAGGCGCATCCGGGCAAGATGTCGGCGACTTCGGGTCCGCGCAAGACGCGCCACGTCTCGCTGATCGTGCCGGATTTCGGCGACGACAGGCAGAACGCCGCGCTCGACCGGGCGATCAACGAATTCATCCAGAAGATCACCAGCATCGCCGGCAAGGGCAGCGGCTGACCAAAGCAATTCCGGGAAAAATATGCAGCGGTTTTCCGTTCGGAATTGCATATATCAAATCCAGGACTGTTCGGGAGGACGGCCATGAAGAAGTTCATCAACACGGTGGATACGATCCTCACCGAAAGCCTCGACGGTTTCGCCGCCGCCCATTCGGACATCCTCGTGCTCGGCGACGAACACAAATTCGTCCGCCGCAGAGAGCTCAAGCCGGGCAAGGTGGCGCTGATCTCGGGCGGCGGTTCCGGCCACGAGCCGTTGCATGGCGGGTTGGT
>NZ_RZSL01000653.1:0-3086 GCF_003997355.1 Mesorhizobium sp. M1E.F.Ca.ET.041.01.1.1
GCGCGGCCGATGCCGGAGCTGGCGCCGGTGACGATGGCAACTTTGTTTGTCAGGGTGAACATGTCTCTGCATCCTTCCTTTTGTGCCGAGCTTGCCGGCGGTTGGATGCTTGGTCGCAAATGGCACAGGCCGGAGCCACCCGAAACCGGCAAAGGCCGCTATTGCCCTACTGCCGCAACAGCCAACCCAGCCGGTCCAGTGAGAAGGCGTAGCTGAGGGCGATCAGCAGAGCCATGATGATGCCGGCGGCCGTGTGGCCGGTTAGATAGAATCCCGCGGCGCCGCCGAACAGCATGACAAGTTCCAACATCAGCCGCACCGCGCCCGGCACAGGAACCGGCGCGCGGCCGGACCGGCTTGGGTCGTCAGGAACCGCGAAGGTTCCCCACAGCGCTGCTGCAATAAGCGGCAAGGCCAAGGCGAGGAGCCAGCGCCACCACCCTTCGGACAGGCTCCAGCCGGCCATGCCGAGCCCAAGCAGCGCCGCTAGTTCCAGCAGAAAGCGCAAGGTCAGATTCCACCAGGCGTTACCCATCATCATCCTCAAACGTCGTGCAACAGGAGTGTCGCTGAAGACAGCCATGGAAGCCAGATCGAACCTCTCGCTTTGACCACGGCGCAAAACGGCAAGCGCCGTCGCAAACAGCGCAAGGATGGCAGCGCGGTTTCGATAGTGATACTCCTCGCACGCCGAGGCGGGGATGCCCGGCCGCAAATCCGCGAAAGATATTGGCGCGAGGCCTGCAACGTGAAGAAATATTCGGTATTCGCCATTGCCCGCGAGGCCATGCGCGGCCACAAGGGTTGGGAAGAGCAATGGACCTCGCCCGAGCCGAAGAAGGAATACGATGTCATCATCGTCGGCGCCGGCGGCCACGGCCTGGCGACTGCCTACTATCTGGCGAGCGAGCACGGCATCACCAACGTCGCGGTGCTGGAAAAAGGCTGGCTCGGCGGCGGCAACACCGGCCGCAACACCACCATCATCCGCTCCAACTACCTCTATGACGAGAGCGCCGGCATCTACGACCATGCGCTGAAGCTGTGGGACGGATTGAGCCAAGAGCTCAACTACAACGTCATGTATTCGGCGCGCGGCGTCATGATGCTCGCCCACAACGTTCATGACGTCCAGGTGTTCAAGCGCCACATCCATGCCAACCGGCTCAACGGCATCGACAATGAATGGCTGACGCCGGAGCAGGCGAAGGAATTCTGTCCGCCGCTCAACATCGCCAAAGAGGCGCGCTATCCGGTGATGGGCGCCGCACTGCAGCGGCGCGGCGGCACGGCGCGCCACGATGCGGTCGCCTGGGGCTATGCGCGCGGCGCCTCGGCGCGCGGCGTGCACATCATCCAGAACTGCGAGGTCACCGGCATCAAGCGTGCGGCCAATGGCGCGGTCACCGGCGTCGAGACGACGCGCGGCTTCATAGGCGCCAAGAAGGTCGGCGTCGTCGCAGCCGGTCATTCATCGGTGATCATGGACATGGCCGGCGTGCGCATGCCGTTGGAGAGCTATCCGCTGCAGGCGCTGGTCTCGGAGCCGGTCAAGCCGGTGGTGCCCTGCGTGGTGATGTCGAACACGGTGCACGCCTATATCTCGCAGTCGGACAAGGGCGAGCTGGTGATCGGCGCCGGCACCGACCAGTATATCTCCTATTCGCAGACCGGCGGCCTGCACATCCTGCAGCACACGCTCGACGCCATTTGCGAGATGTTCCCGATCTTCACGCGCATGAAGATGCTGCGCTCCTGGGGCGGCATCGTCGACGTGACGCCCGATCGGTCGCCGATCCTGGCGAAGACGCCGGTCAAGGGACTCTATGTCAATTGCGGCTGGGGCACGGGCGGCTTCAAGGCGACACCTGGTTCGGGCAATGTCTTTGCCCACACCATCGCCAGGGACGACCCGCACCCGATCAACGCCCCCTTCACGCTCGAGCGGTTCCGCACCGGCCGTCTCATCGACGAGGCGGCAGCGGCGGCGGTGGCGCACTGATGCCGACATTTCTGCTGAGGCTTTGCGATCAACCGGCCGGCGCTCGCGTCGGCCATGGCGAATTGTAGGATCGACCGAAAATGCTTCTCATCCGCTGCCCCTATTGCGAGGAAGAGCGCCCGGAACTCGAGTTCCGCAATGCCGGCGAGGCGCATGTCGTGCGCTCGACCAACATTGCCGGCGAGAGCGACGACGATTTCGAGAAATTTTTCTTCATCCGCTCGAACCCGAAAGGCGTCATCTATGAGCGCTGGCGGCATATCCATGGCTGCGCGCGCTTCTTCAACGCCGTGCGCGACACCGTCACCGACAAGTTCGTCATGACCTACAAGGCCGGCGAGCCGAAGCCCGCGAAGCTGCCTGGAGCCTCGAAATGAACGCCGCGTTCCGCATTCCCGGCGCCGGGCACCTCAGCCAGGCGAAGACCGCGTCTTTCAGCTTCGACGGCAAGTCCTATGTCGGCATCGAGGGCGACACGCTCGCCTCGGCGCTGCTCGCCAACGGCGTGCATCTGGTCGGCCGTTCGTTCAAGTACCATCGTCCGCGCGGCTTCCTTTCCGCCGGCGCGGAAGAGCCCAATGCGCTGGTGCAGATCGTGCGCGACGACACACGCAAGACGCCGAATGTGCGGGCGACCGTGCAGGAGCTCTATGACGGGCTCACCGCCAATTCGCAGAACCGCTGGCCCTCGCTTGCCTTCGACGTCAGCGCGGTCAACGACCTTGCCTCGCCGATGTTCTCGGCCGGCTTCTACTACAAGACCTTCATGTGGCCGAAGTCGGCCTGGAAGAGCCTTTACGAGCCGCAGATCCGCTCGGCCGCGGGCCTTGGCGTTTCTCCGGACCGCCCGGACCCTGACCACTACGCGGCGCGCTACGCGCATTGCGACGTTCTGGTGCTGGGCGGCGGCGCCGCCGGCATTGCGGCCGCGCTTGCCGCTGCCGAAACCGGCGCGCGGGTGATCTTCGCCGACGAGCAGGCCGAATTCGGCGGCAGCCTGCGCTTCGAGAGCGGCGCCAAAATCGACGGCGAGAATGGCTATGCCTGGGCGCAAGCCGCGATCGCGAAGCTCAAGGCCATGGAC
>NZ_RZSL01000654.1:0-3080 GCF_003997355.1 Mesorhizobium sp. M1E.F.Ca.ET.041.01.1.1
GCGGTTGTTGCAGCCTTCCGAAATTTTCAGATAGGCATAGTGGCGCGGCGTAAGCTTGACGCCCTGCGGCGGCAGGAGATCGACGTAAGGGTCGTGGCTGGGGGGAGCTGCCTCATGCACCGCCGCCATAACGCTCTCATAGGCCTGCGGACCGGTGATCGCCAGCACGTTGGGGTGCTTCTCACGGATCACCTGCGGCTCGGCGCCGAGGCAGCCGGTGACGATGACGCGGCCGTTCTCCGAAAGGGCGGAGCCGATGGCGTCGAGCGACTCGTCGCGCGCGGAATCGAGGAAGCCGCAAGTGTTGACGACGACGAGGTCCGCGCCGTCATGCTTGCGTGCGATCTCGTAGCCTTCGGCGCGCAGGCGCGTGATGATGCGCTCGGAATCGACGAGCGCCTTCGGGCAACCAAGACTGACGAAACTGACGCGAGGGGCAGACATAGGATTTTCCAGGCTTTTCGGGATCGGCGGCGCAATACCACACTAATTGCGGCATTGGTATGGACTGGCCCTTGCCGCGGCAAAACACAGTGCGAAGGGCCGGCTTATCGGCCGGCCGAGCCCGCGCCGGAGGCGGCGTCAGCTCACTACATTGTTGACGTGCGGCCAGACTTCCATCGCACCGCGGTAGACCATGTCGAGTGCGACGTAGAGGATGATCAGCAAGCCGATATAGGCAATCCAGCGGTAGCGGTGCAGCAGCCGGGCAATGAAGCTCGCAGCAAGGCCCATCAAGCCGATCGACAGCACGAGCCCGATGACCAGCACCCAGAAATGATCCCGAGCCGCGCCGGCGACGGCCAGGACGTTGTCGAGCGACATCGACACGTCGGCAACGACGATCTGCAGCGCCGCCTGGCCGAGCGTCTTGCGTGGCGCCTTGCCGGCAATCATGCTGTCATGGTCGAGGTCGGAATTGGACAACGCCTCCGTAGCCTGCTCTTCTTCGGCCTGCGAGGTGCGCAGCTCGCGATACATCTTCCAGCAGACCCAAAGCAGTAGGATTCCGCCTGCCAGCAGCAGGCCGACGATTGCAAGCAGCTTGACGGTGACGGCGGCAAACAGGATGCGCAGCACCGTGGCCGCGAGGACACCGATGAGGATCGCCTTCTTGCGTTGGTCCGCGGGCAGCCCGGCCGCGGCGAGGCCTATGACGATGGCATTGTCGCCGGCAAGCACCAGGTCGATCGCGATGACCTGAAGAAGGGCGCTCAGGCTTGCGGCGCTGAAAATATCCATCGTCTGGAAGCCCCTTGCTGTTCGTCTTAGTGTCGGTCGTCGAATATGCTGACGCTAGGGCGGTTCAGCGTTCGATAGAGTCGCCGATCGCTCTAAGTATTTGTTTTTACGCAATTCCGGACGAAAAGCCGCTGCTCGCTTTTCCTGGAATTGCTCTACGTGTGCGATTCCCGCGCGTCAAGAGAACCAGCCGGACCAAGCGCTTGTGCGTCGTCTTGTTCCACCGGAATCCATGTGGACTTTGCAGCCGGAGAAAAGGTTAACCCAGGCCCGGCCGGCCGTGGCCGATCCATCAATCATAAAGATTGTATTTTGCCCAGTCGGTTGCCGGGATTTCGTCGCCGATCTTGTAGCGGAACTGCAGCACCTGCATGTGGTCGGGCGCTGTCTGGCATTTGAACTTCAGCCGGTACCATTGACCCTTGCTGCGAAAGGCGGCGCCGGGGCTCTTTATCGCATCGGTGCTCATCTGCGGCGTGGCGAAGGCGTAAGCCACGACGCGATCAGCCTTGTAGTTGCGGTCGTCATGGCTGATCCGGTCGAGCACTTCCGCATCGCAACGCTGCTCGAGACGAGTCTGCGGATCGAGTTTCAGCAGGCCGGTGCGCAGCGCATTGTCCATCGCCTTGGCCGGCCAGGCCAGCGTCAGAGACGCCAGAACCATCAGGCAGAGCTTTTTCATGGGCGCGACAAGCAGCATATTCTGTCTGACAAATCAACCAGCGCGGGGGCGCGGCGTGGAGCCACAGCACAGTGCATGCCGCCAAGCCCAGAGCCGCTGAAAGCTCGTCCCTGGCCGCGCTAGAACACACCGCCGATGCCGATGCCGCCACTGATATCAGGGGGAGGGGCGGCTGGGCGCGAGGGCTGCGGTTTGGAGGATCTTGCGGCCTTTCGGCCGGTCGCCGCCTTCCCGGATACGGGAGCGGGATTCGAAGAAACCTTGGCCGGCGCTGTCCTTTGTGCGATCACCGGATCCCTGCAGACACGGCCCGACTGCAGGAACAGATCGCTTAGAAGCTCGAGAGTGGGTTCGGTCGACGACGTCGTCCGCTTGGTGTTCTTGTTGTAGTTGGTGACCGCGCGGACGGAGCCTTTGCCCCAATTTCCATCCACAGTGGCGCGGTAACAACCAAGGCGGCGCAACTCCGTCTGGATGCTGCGCGCCAGATCGGTCGCCTTCTGCTGCTCCGGCTCATTGGTGGACTTGCCGACGATCAGCGTTTCAAGGCCTGATACGACGCTTTGTCGGGCACTCTCGAGACTGGCGACTTGGGTGCCGACCGGCTTGGTCGATGGATCGGGCGACGCCGGAACTTCGACCGACCGCAATGTCTGCCCCACGATCATCACTGCCGTCTGCAAGTCGTTGGAGGCCAGTTCGACCTGCAGTTTTTCCTTGGCGGCGGGGTCCGACAGAATGCGCGACAGGCTGACGCTCAGTTGGACCGGATCGAGCACCTGCTGTTCGGTGAAATAGAACTGCTCGCGCAGGTTTGATTGATCCCAGGGCACCTGCCGCCCGAGCGTCAGCGCCTCGGTCCGGTTGCGTACGCGGATCATCATGTCCGAAATGCTGAGCCCGGGGATTTCTATGTTCTGCAACAGGGCGGTGGTGAAAGGGCTGTTGCTTCCCGCTCCATCGAGCGTGGTATTGCCGGGCTGAGTTGCGAAGGCAACGAAGGTGTTTTCGCCTACCTCGACCTGCGCCAGGCCGCCAGCCGAATTCGCACCCTTTCCCATCGGGTTGTCACGGCAGGCGTCGAGGAAAATGAATGTCGGCCGCTCGCGCCGGGCAAACCTCGAGATGACGTCGTCGAGCCTGACGGCCTGTGCGG
>NZ_RZSL01000655.1:0-3078 GCF_003997355.1 Mesorhizobium sp. M1E.F.Ca.ET.041.01.1.1
GTATATCCACGAGGTTCGCGAGGTCATCGGCTACGAGATCCCTTTAGCCATCGATCATGTCGGCCACATCTCGCTGCAGGACGGCATTCGCCTGTCGCGCCGTATCGAGAAATACGTGCCGGCTTGGCTCGAGGACGTGATCCCCTGGCAGTACACCGAGCAGTACCGGCAATTGCAGCAAGCGACCTCGGTGCCGATCTGCACCGGCGAGGATATTTATCTCAAGGAGGGTTTCGAGCCTCTGCTGAAGAGCGGCGGCCTCTCCATAATCCACCCGGACCTGCTCACCAGCGGCGGCATCCTCGAGACCAAGAAGATCGGCGACATGGCGCAGGACCACGGCGTTGCGATGGCGATCCACATGGCCGAAAGCCCGATCGCCGCGATGGCCGCGGCGCATGTCGCGACCGCGACCGAGAACTTCATGGCGCTCGAATACCATTCCGCCGATGTCGACTGGTGGGATGACATCGTCACAGGCCTTCCCAAGCCGCTTGTGAAGGACGGCTTCATCACCGTTCCGGACAGACCGGGGCTGGGCATAGACGATGTGGTCGACGAGGTGATCAGCCAGCATCTGCAGCCCGGTGTCACGGGGATATGGCAATCCACCGAGCATTGGGACAATGAGTATAGCTGGGACCGGACCTGGAGTTAGCCCAGGCCCTCTGCCCTCATTCCCCCAGGCTCACAGGGCCAACGACCGACCATTCGTGTCGACCTCTCCCAAGGGAGAGGTGAAGAAAGAAACGGACGAAACCATGATCTACGAACTGCGTATCTATGACTGCCTGCCGGGCAGGCTGCCGGCTTTGCTCAAGCGTTTTTCCGACCAAACGCTGGCCATCTGGGAGAGGCATGGCATCCGCCAAGCCGGGTTTTTCACCACGGCGATCGGCGAAAACAGCAATCGCCTCACCTATTTCCTCGCCTGGGAATCGCTGGCCGAGCGTGAGGCGAAATGGGCGGCTTTCGTCACCGATCCGGCATGGCACAGGGCCCGGGACGAGTCTGAGCGCGACGGGCAGATCATTGCCAATATCAACAGCCAGCTGCTCACGCCGACAGCTTTCTCGTCTGTGAAATAGGACCGCGCCATGAAGATCATCGACCTGCGCTGCGCTGTCATTGGGCGGCATCCCATCGTTCGCGTCGTCACTGACGAGGGCCTCTACGGTCTGGGCGAGGTGGAGTACACCAAGACCTACCTCAAGCCCTTTGTGCTGCACTTCCGCGAGGCGCTGATCGGCGAGGATCCGACCGATGTCGAGCGGGTGATGCTGAAGATCCGCCAGCGCGGCTCGTTCAAGCCCTATGGCGCGGCGGTAAGCGCCATCGAGCACGCGCTGTGGGACATTGCCGGCAAGGCCGCGGGCGTGCCGGTCTACAAACTGCTTGGCGGCAAGGTGCGCGACAAGGTGCGCGTCTACAACGGCTCGATCCGCCGGAAGCGCTCGGGCGACCGGCCGGAGGATTACGCCGCCGACGTCAAATGGATGATGGAGCAGCCGCAGAACTTCTTCATGATCAAGCAGGGAATCTCGTTCCACTCCAATATGAAGGACTCTATCGAAGGCTTCCACTACGGGGTGACGCAGAAGAAGGCCGGCTATCACGGTGCCATGGATCAGGGCGTGATCAGCGAGCGCGGTTTCAATCATATGCTCGACTGCGTGATCGCGATGAAGGAGGTGCTGGCCGACAAGGTCAGTCTGGCCCTCGACTGCGGCCCGGGTTGGATGCTGCCTGACGCGATCAAGTTCGCTCGCGCGGTCGAGAAATACAATTTGATGTGGCTCGAGGACATGCTGACCGGCGACTACGTGCCGTGGGTCAATCCGCAGGCCTATCGGGAGCTGACCACCTCCACCTCGACGCCGATCCATACCGGTGAGCAGATCTACCTGCGGCACAATTTCAAGGAGCTGAGCGAGACACAGGCGGTGCGCGTCATCGGCCCCGATCCTGCCGATATCGGCGGCATTGCCGAGCTCAAATGGGTTGCCGAGCACGCTTACATGCACTTGATCCTGATGGCGCCGCACGGAACCGCGAACGGCCTGCTCGGCCTCGGTGCGCTTATCAATGTCTGCGCCACCTTGCCTGCCAACTACATCGCCTTCGAGTATCCGAGCGCCTCCGACCCCTGGTGGGAGGACCTCGTCATCGGCCTGCCGTCGCAGATCGTTAAGGACAGCATGGTGGACCTGCTGGAAGCGCCGGGGCTAGGCCTCGATATCGACGCCGAAGCAGCCAGGAAATATCTCAGGGAAGAGGATGCGGGCTTCTTCGACTGAAGAACCTCTCTTCTTTCGCCAACCTGCACGACGCGGACCGCTTCACGCATATTGGCTGTCAGACCGCTCTCGGCCCTGAAGGCGCAGCGCGACATCGGCTCCGGATAGGCCTCGCGCGCCAGCAAACTGCACAGCGTGTCAGAAAAACGAAATTGTCCGCTGCCTCTCCAGTCGTAATTGTCCCAACGAGGCGAACGGCTCGGGTGTCTTGGGAGGATTCCGGAGCAGCCAGTCGCCTGAGGAAGGCGCCAACCACAGGCTGCCTGGGAGGAAGAAAATGCCTGGTTCGGGCAAATCGGACGGCAGGCGCCTTGGCTTCAAGGCGTCGCAGGAACTCGTGGTCGTTGCGATCTCGATCGTCCTCTTCATCGTATTCTCGGCGACGCTCGACAATTTCCTGAGCCAAGGGAACATCATCGCCATCCTCAAGAACGTCTCGATCCTCGGCACGCTGGCAGTCGGCATGGGTCTGATTGTGGTCGGCCGCGGCATCGACCATCATCACCGCGCGGGGCTATGTGCATCACTCTTTTTCCGAGCAACTGATGAACCTGATCCGCACCAATCTGCGCGAGCTCGCCCACTGACGTTTCCGGCGCGTTCGGTTTAGTCAGTCTGGATCCATACTGACTTGGTTTCCAGATATTCGTGCAGATGCTCGACGCCGCCTTCGCGGCCGTAGCCGGACATCTTCATGCCGCCGAACGGCACGGCCGGGTCGATGGCGTGGTACATGTTGACCCAGACCGAGCCGGCCTTGATGCGCCGCGCGAGCTTGTGC
>NZ_RZSL01000656.1:0-3071 GCF_003997355.1 Mesorhizobium sp. M1E.F.Ca.ET.041.01.1.1
GGGTTATATGCTCCGAGCGGCCCGTCCCCCGCCGCTCCCCGAGCAAAGCCCGTCGTTCTCTCCCCGAGACGGCGGGCTTTCCTTTCCTGCAGGTATCGGACTTCAATCGGACCGAATTGGTTGCCGGAGAACCCACCGGTTACAGACAGCTAGCCCGCAAGCAGCGGGCGACTTCGTCAAGCACATGCTAGTGGAACATTCCGCCATTCATCTGCTTCGGTGCGCGACGCGGTTACCTGCCGAGGGTCACCGGGCCGTGTGCAACCGACTGCGATTCATGCTCTCCGCCTCGTCGAAATGGCCCGTAGCAGGTCCGCTTCGTCCGTGACCCCGTCATCGAAAGCCTGGAAAACTTCCCTGGCCAGGTATTCCCGCTGTTCCCTGTCTTTCTTGGCGAGACGGCGCTCGTTGCACAGCCGATCAAATACCCGCTGGAGCATGTCCAGCTCAGCGGGCCAGTAGATACCGCGGTAGCGCGACAATGACATTGCTGCCACCCCAAACGCCGGCTGGGGAATTATAACAGGACAGGCATCATTTCGAACCAACTATCTCATCGTGTCTGGGACGTTGGATGCAGTGTGCAGTTGCGATAGCCCGAGCAGCGGACGTGCTGGCGGCCTCGGTGTCATCTGCCTCCGTTGCGACCGAATACGCTGGCACGAGCGCTTTGCGCGCGTTATATATCTGACCAGCTGACTAGGTATGAGATTATGGGCAAGCGGACAGAACTCACGAAAGCGAAGCGGGCAGCGCCCCGCGCGGCGACAGGACGATGGAAACTCGAGGACGCGAAGGCGCGCTTCAGCGAGGTGGTGCGGCACGCCCGCGAGGAGGGGCCGCAGCGGGTGAGCGTGCGCGGCCATGATGCGGTCGTGGTGATGAGCGTCGAAGAGTTCGAGCGCTTGGCGCCTGAGAAACCTCGTCCGCCGTTCGTGCAGTTCATGGAGAGCCTGCATCTCGGCGGGCTCGATCTCGAGCGCGAGCTGGATCACGGGCGGGATGTGGAGCTGTGAGGGGCTGGCTGCTCGACACCAATGTCGTGGCCGCCCTCATCAATCCGGAGGGCGCGCCGTCTGTGAAGCGCTGGGCCGAGGGACAGGACGAGGAGACCTTCCACATCAGCGTGCTGACGCTTGCCGAATACGACAAGGGCATCCACAACCTTGCCGCCGATCACGCCGAGCGGCGGCGCTATATAGCGGCCCGCGATGCGCTGGCGGAGCGCTTCGGCAGGCGCGTCCTGTCGCTCGGGGACACGATCGTCCGGCGCTGGGGCCGGATTTCCGGCGAGGTCAAGCGCGTAAGCGGACATGCGCCGCCGGTCATCGATACAATGCTCGCTGCAAGCGCGCTCGAACACGACATTTATCTGGTCACGCGCAACGTGAAGGACGCGCGGTCTTCCGGCGCAATCGTCTTCGATCCGTGGAATGACGACGCGCAAATGTTCCCACTCAGCCCGCTAAGTGGCAGGGAGAGATAGCGGCGGAACAAAAGACGGTCCCATCAGGAACCGGCCCCAGCTTGCGGGATGGTGGGCGAGGCTGAGGCCTCGCCCTGGCGGGCTCAGCCGAGCGCCGCCAGCTGGAGCTCGGCGGCCTTGCGGTCGACGCTCTGGCCGGGGTTTTCGATGGCACGCTCGAAGGGCTTCCAGCGCTCGCCGACGACCTGCTCGTAGGCGGCAACCGCGCCCTCTGCCGCCATGCGCAGCGCGTGGCACTGGACGCCCATGTCGGCTGCGAACTCGCGCTTGCGCTGGGCGGCGCTGTCGAAACCGACCGGACCGTCGAGATCCTCGTCGCGGGTGTCGTTGGCGGCCTTGGCGGTTGCGTCTCGGGCCTCGGTCACCGCGCGGCTGTAGAACTGGCCGGCGCCGTGCGCCGAGCCGACGAAGGCGCCGACGATCCGCTGCAGGTGGATCTGCATCGCCCTCTCGCCCAGGCCGTCATTGAGGGCTTCGGCTGTGTCGATGATGAGCCTTTCGTGAAGATCGCGGATGCCGTCGCTGTCGAGAATGGGCAGGCCGAAGCTTTCGGCAATCAGGCTGGCCTGGCTTGCGTCCGGACAACAGAGCCGGACCATTTCGAGGGTAGTGCCCTTGCGCAACGGCACGACGCGGGCGGACTGACGGGAAGTGCGAGCGGTCTTGGTCATGGGATTTCCTTTGCTTCGGTTCCGCCGAAGGTTGTCGCCGGCTCCTTGGCCGGCCCTCCCTTCGGGCGCGGTCCAGACAAAACCGGCGGAAAGACGGGCGCTTCAGGGTCCGGGAGGGCCAGATCGAGCATGGTGGGTTTGCGTCCAAGCAGGGCTCTCCAGCCCTTGCGCGGGACGCGGGCCCGCCATGTCGAGAGCGGCTCTCCCGGCCGCCCCGCGGCGCGGAACGCGGCCTTGAAGCGCACGGCCGCCGGTTTAGGACCGCACACCGAACGAAGGGAGCGCCGGCCAAGGAGCCTGACCCTCGACATGAGAACAGAAGCACAGCTTGCCGTGACACCACCGCCTCCGCTGCAGTCTGATGGGGAATTGTGCCGGTCGCGTCACCACAAGATGAGCCGGCTTGTGCCCCGACAATTCGGCCGAGGCCGCTGCCGAACAAGGCACCTACCTCCCCTCGCGGCAGACAGGCTGATTCTCACGCCGCGCGACCATCGAGACAACCGCCATGCCGCTCGAGGAAACGGGCGATCGCAAGATCCTGTCGCGCGAGCTTTCGGGACAGCGCATCGATCTCCGGCTGGCGCTCCGCCGTGCGGGCGGCAAGATGCGACCGGTAGCGCTCGAGAAAGGCGCTCCCATCCCGATCCTTCCCTCGACGATAGCTCGACTCGCGCGACCGCAGTTTCGGCATCAGTGCCGTCATGCGTCGATTGATCTGCCGGTCGATGAGGTCGAGCTGCCGCTGGACCTGTCGGCGGGCTTCCTGCATGCGCGAGAACTCGGCGCGGCGGTGGGACGGCAATCTCATGATCTTCGCCTGCCCTGCCAGCCGGCAAAGCTCGACGGGCCGCCATAGACGACGTGGCGATCAGGATCGATGACGAAGCCGAACCGGCCGATCACATACTCGT
>NZ_RZSL01000657.1:0-3060 GCF_003997355.1 Mesorhizobium sp. M1E.F.Ca.ET.041.01.1.1
CTGCCGCGCTCGACCGACTGGCGCTTCGACTACAACCGCGACCTGACGCTAAGGGCCGAAGAGCTCGGCTTCGATCTCGTTTTTGCGCTCAGCCAATGGCTGCCAAAGGGCGGCTATGGCGGCGTCTTCAACGGCCAGGCGCTCGACAGCTTCGTGTCCGTGGCCGCGATGGCGGCGATCACCAAGAAGATCATGCTTATCTCGACGATGCACGTGCTCTACGGGCCGTGGCATCCGCTTCATCTCGCAAAATTCGGTGCAACCCTCGATCACATTTCCGGCGGCCGTTGGGGAATCAACGTCGTCACCGGTCACCGCGCCGTCGAGCATGAGATGTTTGGCTGGGAGCGCATCGAGCACGACCGCCGGTACGAGCTTGCGGCCGAGTTCATCGAAGTACTGCAGCGGCTCTGGCAGGATGACGAGAATTTCTCCTTTGCCGGACAGTCGAGCTGGAGACTGAACGGCGGCTACGTCACGCCGAAGCCGAACTATGGCCGGCCGATCCTGGTCAATGCGACCGGTTCGGAGGCCGGAATTTCTTTCGCCGGCCGCTATTCGGACATCGTGTTCATCACGAGCCCTGCCGGGTCGGACATAGAGAGTACCTTGGAAGCGCTTCCTGCACACACGAAGAAGGTGAAGGATGCGGCGCTTGCGGTCGGCCGCAAGGTGCGCACCCTGCTCAATCCGCTCGTCATAAGCCGGCCGACCGAGAAGGAGGCGTGGGCACTCGCTGACGAAATCGTCGCACATGCCGACGCGCGCACGCCGAAGGGCTTCCAGACCTTCAACAGCGACGCGCATGCCTGGAAGGGCCGCGAAGGCCGCAGCGACCCTTATGCCAAGGTCGGCGGCAACATCTATCTTATCGGCACGCCCGAGCAAATCGTCGACCAGTTCCTTAAGCTCAGAGATGCCGGCGTCGACGGCCTGCAGCTCTCGTTCTTCGACTTCAAGCCTGACCTGGAATTCTTTGGCGAGAACATCCTGCCGCTGATGAAGCAGGCCGGCCTGCGCAACTGAAAGGGACGACCATGACGGGAACGAACATCTCCGAAATCTGGTATACCCGCTGCCCGGTTCCGACGCCGGTCGGGCTCGCCGCGCAACTCGGCTATCTCGACGAGACCTTCAGCAAGGAAGGCATCGAGCTGAAATCGATCATCGACTCGCCGAACCGCGACATCCGCCAGAGCCACTTCAACCACACGCTGGAATGGTCGTTCCGTCACGGCGGCAACGTGCCGCCGATCCGCGCGCGCTCGGAAGGTCGCAAGACCCGACTTGTCGGCATTACCTGGACCGACGAGTTTCAGGCGATCATCACGCTGCCCGGAAGCGGAATTCGCAACACGAGGGACTTGAAGGGTCGGCGCTTTGGCATCGCCCGACGGCCGGAAGGCATCGTCGACTTCATGCGTGCCACCGCGCTCAAGGGCCTGGTCTCCGCGCTGTCGCTGGAAGGTCTGACGCATGAGGATGTCGAGATCGTTGACATCGCGCTCACCGACAGCGTGCTCGACAGTCAAGAAGGTCCTTCGCTGTTCGGGCTAAAGCGCAGGCAGGCCTATGGCGAGGAAGCCGCAGCGCTGATCCGCGGTGAGGTCGACGCGATCTACGTGAAGGGCACGGCCGGCATCAACGTTGCCAATTTGATCGGCGCCATCGAAGTCGCCGAATTCGGCTTCCATCCCGATCCAAAGATCCGCATCAACTCGGGTTCGCCGCGCGTGCTCACCGTCGACGAGAGACTGGCGGAGGAACGGCCCGATCTGGTCACCCGGCTGATCGAAACGATCCTGCGCGCCAGTGCCTGGGCCGAGGCGCATCCTGATGACACGCGCCGCTTCGTGGCCCGCGAATCCGGAGCGACGGAGGAGCAGGTGCTCGCAGCCAACGGGCCGGAGTTGCACAAGCATCTCAGCCTAGGGCTGGAGCCGGAGCTGATCGCGGCCATCTCCCACTATAAGGATTTCTTGCGTGACTGGGGCTTTCTCGCCGGCGACTTCGATGTCGAGGATTGGGTCGACCGTCGGGCCTTCGACAGCCTCCAGGCCCGCGCAGTCGCCTGAATGTCTGGTGTAAGCATGAGCACCGTCATCCCGGAATTCCCGGCGCTCCTCGCCGAGGCGGCGAGGCTCGCCGACGATTTTGCGCTGACCGCTGCACATCACGATGCGACCGGCGAGTTCCCGTTTGGGAATTTCGACAAGCTGCACGAGGCCGGACTTCTCGGCCTGGTCACTCAACGCGAACATGGCGGCTTCGGCGGCGGCCTTTTGGAAGCGCAAGCAGTGGTCGCCGAGATCGGCAGGGGCGAGCCCTCGACCGCGCTGGTGCTGGCTATGCACTACAACGGCCATTACACGATCAGCAAACCCGGGAAATGGCCGCAGCATCTCGCCGAGCGCGTCACGCAAGCAAACCGCGAAGGTCCGGCTCTCATCAACGCAGCCCAGGCAGAGCCGCGCGTCGGTTCGCCGGCGCATGGCAAGCTGCCCGAGACGATCGCGCGCCGCGACGGCGATGTCTGGCGCATCACCGGCCACAAGAACTGCGTGACCGGCATTCCCATCCTGAAATGGGTGAACCTGCTGGCGCTGACCGACGAGAATGAGCCGCGGCTCGCTTCCTTCCTCGTCGCGACCGACGCCAAGGGCTTTCGGGTCGAGAAAACGTGGAATGCCGCCGGCATGCGGGCCACCGCCAGCGACGACATCATCCTCGACGATGTCGTGATCCCTCTGGAAGACCTCATCGAGGCGCAACCTGCATCCGAGCCGCTGAGACGAGAGGAAAGTGCGACGGCGTTCTTCTTTTCCTCGATTGGCGCGGTGTATCAAGGGGTAGCACGTGCTGCCCGCGACCGGCTGGTTTCGTTCCTCGCAACACATGCGCCTGCGAGCCTCGGCGCGCCGCTTTCGACAGTGCCGCGCATTCAGGAGGGGCTGGGCGAGATCGAGGTACGGCTTGCGACCAGCGCGCGGCTGCTGCGCTCGCTTGCAGAGGATGTCGATGCCGGCCGCTCGGTCGGCACTGATGGGATGACCGTCCGAC
>NZ_RZSL01000658.1:0-3055 GCF_003997355.1 Mesorhizobium sp. M1E.F.Ca.ET.041.01.1.1
GGCCGGCGCGGATCGCCGGGAAGGCCGAGGCCCAACCGGCCACCGTCAGCGCCACCGCGATGGCTGCCGTGGTGTCTATGCGCTGTGTCTCATTCAACGTGCCGGTGTAAGCGCTCATTGCCGTTTCCTCGTTTTTCAGTGCCATGGGCACAGAAAACGCAATTGCAGACCGATTGACAAACGAGCAATTCGAGGGTCAGCTGTGAGCATGGATCACAGCTCGAACCAAATGCTTCCGCTGGAGACTTTGCGCGCTTTCGACGCCGCGGCGCGTACCGGAAGCTTCTCGGCGGCGGCCGAAAAGCTCAACCTCACGCACGGTGCGGTGAGCCGTCAGATCGCCAAGCTGGAGGACTGGCTGGGGCTCAAGGTGTTCGAACGCAATGCGCGGGGCGTGACGCTGACCAATGAGGGCAACCGGCTGCATCTTCGCACCACCGAAGCCTTCGCGCTGATTTCCGTCAATTCCGACCGCTGGGTCGAGCCGCGCGGCACCGCCGTGGTGCGGCTGGCCTCGATCCCTTCGGTGAGCGGGCTGTGGCTGATGCCGCGCATGGCGGCGCTGGAAAACCACCCGACGCGGCTGCGCATCGTGCTCGATGTCGACAACCGGCAGGCCGACCTTGCCGACGAAGGCATCGACCTTTCCGTGCGCTGCGGGCGCGGCCGCATTCCCGGCCGCGTCTCGGTGCAGCTTTTCGAGGAGCAGATCTTTCCGATCGCTTCGCCGGAACTGGCGAAGGAGATCGGCAAAGGCGACCCGGCGCGGCTGCTCAAATTCCCGCTGATCAACGATTCCGACGCCTCCGGCTGGCGCGCCTGGTTCGCGGCGCAGGATGTCGACTACCGGCCTCGCCCGCAGGACCGGCGCTTCGAGGACTACAATCTGGTGCTCGACGCCGCAGCGCACGGGCTCGGTGTCGCTCTGGCGCGGCCGCCGCTGACCAAGGACCAGCTCAAGTCCGGCCGGATCGTCGCCGTCGACGAGCGCGTCGCGCTCAATCCGGTGTCCTACTGGCTCGATCGCCCGGTCGGGCGCCCCCGCGCGGCCGCCGCCGATCTCGCGCGGCGGATCGCCGAACAGGCGGGGCTGGCACCGGAAAAGCTCGAAGCCTTCCTGCAAGACGATATCTAGGACGGTCAGCTTCGATCAGCGAAGCAGCAACAGCACGATTGTGGTGGTCGCGGCCGAGACGATGGCCGTCACGATCGATATCATCCACAGCGGTGTCTGGCCCGGTTCGGTTCGCGGAGCGTGGCCGGGGCGACCGCCTCCGCGCGGCGGCGCGTTGGTGTTGGCCGCAAACAGCACTGCGGAAGCAAGGGCCGGCGAGAACGAAGACGGGGGTGGCGGCGCGGCTGGGACCGCGTTGTCGGCGGCTGCCGGCTGCGCCTGGGCGACGGCCCGCGGGGGCTGATCGGCATCAGCCGGCTGTCTGCCTGATGGAGTCCTTGGCGCAGCGGAATCTGTGCTCGCGTCGGGTTCTATGACGGCTCGATAGGCATTCTCGATCTCGACCGAGGACAGGCGCTGCGGCGATTGAGCGGGCGGCTTGGCCAAGGAGCCGTTCAGCGTCTGCGCGGCAAACTGCGCCGATTGCACCGTCGAAGGCGCCGGCGGCTGGACCAGCGCCTTGACCAGCGCGGCGGTCGCCGGATCGGGTCTGGCCGACGGCACAGGCTGCGGCGTCAGCGCCTCTTTCAGCAGGGACGTCAGGCGGGTCGGATTGATGTCCATGCCGGGCTCCGGAAACCATTGTGCCGGCCAAGCGATATGACATGAGCATTGCGTCAAGCTTGACCTTGCCGACGATTTGTGGCGATTGAAAACGCATGAACTCAAGCGCCATTTCATGATGAACCGTTTTGAAGGCCCCGGCGGCAAGGAAGCGCGCATCCGCTATCTCGACGGCGACTTCCAGGTGACGAGCCCCGGCACATTCGTGCGCTGCGCGGTGACCGGCGAGAGCATTCCGCTGGACGAGCTCAAATATTGGAGCGTCGCCAGGCAGGAGCCCTATGTGAGCGCGGCCGCGTCGCTGCGCCGCGAGATCGAGGCGCATCCGGAGCTGCGCAAGCGGGGGTAGAGTCCTCTCCTTCGTCACCCCCGCATCTTGCGCAGCCGCCAGGCGTCGAGCGTCTCGTTGATGATACGCTCCGGCACGTGATCGAGCTCGAACACGGCCTCGATGTCGAGGACGTCGAGCTGGGCGAGGAAGCCGGCGGGCGCGTTGCCGTGGCGGAGCCGCGCGGCGTCCTTGGCGGTGGTGACGAGGCGCAGCCCCTCGCGCCGTGCGAGCGCCAGGAGATCGGCGAGTTCGTCCGCGGCGTGGAAGTGATGGTCCGGGAAGGCGCGAGACAGCACGACCTCGCCGCCGGCGCCGCGCACCGTGTCGAAGAATTTTTCGGGATGGCCGATGCCGGCAAAAGCGAGGAAGCGGCCGTCGGCAAAGCGCGCCGGGTCCGCCGGCTCGACATGCGCGAGGAAGACCGGCCGGCCGGCGCGCGCCGCCTGGCGCACCACCGTATCGGCGGCGCTCCCCTCGCCCATCTTCAGCAGGCCGCTGGTGAAGACCAACTGGTCGACGACCTTGGCCCTGAGCGGCCCGCCTGGAATGACACGGCCATTGCCGATGCCGAAGCGCGCGTCGACCACGACCAGCGCGTAGTCGATATGGATGCGCGCCGACTGGAAGCCGTCGTCCATGATCAGGAAATCGCAGCCATGCTTTTCCATCAGCAGCCTGGCGCCGGCGGCGCGGTCCGCCGTTACCGCCACCGGCGCGTGCTCGGCCAAAAGCAGCGGCTCGTCGCCGACATGCTTGGCGGCGTCGTGCCGCGCGTCGACGATATGCGGCTTGGCAAAGGAGCCGCCATGGCCGCGTGACAGGAAGCCGGGCGAAAGCTGCATGCGCCTCGCCTGTTTCGCCAGCGCGATCGCGACCGGCGTCTTGCCGCTGCCGCCGACGGTGAAGTTGCCGACGCACAGCACCGGCGCTTCGACCTTTTCGCGCGGCGCATGGCGCATGCGGCGGCCCGCCACCAGCCCGTAGGC
>NZ_RZSL01000659.1:0-3036 GCF_003997355.1 Mesorhizobium sp. M1E.F.Ca.ET.041.01.1.1
GTCATACTCCTCCCACGGACCACCCGCTCAGCCTGCGAGGGCTGGAGAAATCAAGTCCGAGCCAACCTGCTGAAAACCGGGCACACCGCATAGTTTCAGACCGGTCGCGATTTCGTCGAGCAGGACGTCCAAGACCCGCTCGACGCCTGCTCGTCCCTCCACGGCTCCAAACAGCGCCGCCCGGCCGATGGCGGCAGCGGCCGCTCCGCGGGCTTTTGCCTTGATGACGTCCATATGCCCGTCCGGATGCCGGAATCGATCAGGATCGGAACCCGGCCGCCGACTGCATCCCGCACCATTGTGATCGCGTCTATGCTCGAAACCGCCCCGTCCAATTGGCGACCGCCGTGGTTGGACATCCAGATCCCGTCCGCGCCCTCCGCAATTAGCCTCGCCGCATCGCCGGGGTGCAGGACGCCCTTGACGATCAGCGGCCCCTTCCACCAGTCGCGGATCGTCCGGAACTCGTTCCAGTCGAAACCAGCGTGGAGGTTGCGACCGACGCGCGCGGCGATCGTCAGCCCCGCGCCGGTATCGCCCAGATAGCCGCGCACATTCTCGAATTGCGGGAAGCCACCGCGAAGCAGCCGAAGCGACCATCCCGGATGCGCGGTCCCTTCGATCAGGTGCCGCAGGCAAGGCCGCAGCGGGATCGAAATTCCGTTCCTCAGATCCTTTTCGCGCTTGCCGCCCGTCTGGAGGTCGACGGTGACGACGAGCGCGGAATAGCCGAACTCCTCCGCCTGACGCACCAGCCTGTGATTGAAATCGAAATCCTTCAGCACATAGAGCTGAAACCAAAGCGGCCCCTGGACGGCCCTTGCCATCCGCTCGATGCCGGTCGTCGCCATGGTCGACAGCGTGTAGGGAATGCCCCGAGCCGCTGCCGCCGTGGCAATCGCGATATCGGCGCCGGGGCGCACCAGCGCGCAGGATCCCATCGGGCTGATCACCAGCGGCGTCGGATAGGTCTTGGACCACAATGTCGTGGTCAAATCCGGCCGGGACACGTCGGTCAAAACACGGGGCACCAGCCGGATACGCTCGAAGCCTGCGCGGTTGTCCCGCAAGGTCAGTTCCTGGCCTGCCCCGCCATCGACGAACTCGAAGATGGATTTCGGCAGCCGGCGGCGCGCCAACTGGCGAAAATCCTCCACCGATATGTTTCGATCGAGCCGCCCCATCGCGTCAAGCTGCGAGCCGGTCGCAGACGTTCCCGGTGATTTCCGCGGTCGATGACTTTCCCTTCAGATCGGCGCTGAGCCATCCACTCGCCAGGCACGCTTCCGTCACACGGCGGATTTGTTCGGCGGCCCGGCGCAGCCTTTCGTCGTCATGTCCGCGGCCGAGCCAGTCGAGCATGGCCGCCGCCGACAGGATCGTCCCGTAGGGATTTGCGATCCCCTTGCCGGCAATGTCCGGCGCGGACCCGTGCGCGGCCTGGAAGAAGCCCTTTGCGTCGCCGACCTCCGCCGAGGGTGCCATGCCCATTCCGCCGACCGTCGCCGCCGCCAGGCGAGACGCCGCCGGTGGAGGCGACATTGAGAATGGCGCCGGATTTGACGGATTTGAAATGCGGGACCACCGCGCGGGCGCCGTTGTATATCGAACGCATGTTGACGTTGGCGATGCGGTCGAACAGGCCTTCGTCCATCGTCTCCAGGGGCAAGGGCGGCTGCGCGACACCGGCATTGTTGACCAGTATGTCGAGCCCGCCGAAGGCCGAGCGGGCCAGATCGGCGGCGGCCGCAAAGCTCTCAAGCGTCGAGACGTCGCCGGTGATCGGCCGCACCTTGTCGCCGGCTTCGCGGCTGACGCGCACCGCGGCGGCTTCGTCACGGTCCATCAGCACGACCGACGCGCCCTCTGCCACGAATTTGTTGACGATGCCTTCGCCAAATCCCGATCCGCCACCGGTGACGATGGCGACTTTGCCAGCAAGTCTCATATCTGGTCCTCCGTTGCTGGAACCATCGGGGAAGACGCGCGCGTTTCACAGTCCGATTATCTGAACGCCCTTTTAGCTTTCCTTGTTTGAGGTCACCCGCACCGGGAGTAATAGTCGGCGCGAAATTGCCAGGAGGAGACGATGACGCTGAACTTCGACCCGAAGGCGAAGGCCACCACGCTCTACCATGGCGAGTTCCGGCCGATGTTCATCGGCGGCAGGTGGGTCGCGGCGCAGTCCGGCCAGGAGATGCAAGCGCTGAACCCGGCGACGGGCGAAGTGTTGGCGACGGTGCCGCGCGGCTCGGCCGCCGATATCGACGCGGCGGTAGCCGCGGCGCGCGCGGCCTTCGAAGGCCCCTGGTCCAAATTCTCGCCCTACGAACGGCAATGCGTGCTGCTCAGGATCGCCGACCTGTTCGAGAAGCATTGGGAAGAGCTTAGCGTCTCCGACACGCTCGACATGGGGCTGCCGATCACACGCACGTTGGCCAACCGGCGCCGGGTCATCGGCATGCTGCGCTTCTATGGCGGCATGGCGACCGCGCTGCATGGCGAGGCGATCGACAATTCCATTCCGGGCGAGATCGTCACCTTCACCCGGCGTGAGCCGGTCGGCGTCGTCGGCGCGATCATTCCCTGGAATGCCCCGACCGCCGCCTCGGTCTGGAAGATCGCGCCGGCTTTGGCCACAGGCTGCACCATCGTGCTGAAGCCGTCGGAGGAGGCGTCGCTGACGCCGCTGCTGATCGCGCGGCTGATGCAGGAAGCCGGCGTGCCCGACGGCGTCGTCAACGTCGTCACCGGAACCGGTGCCGAGGCCGGCGCGCGGCTCGCCGAGCACCCGGATGTCAACAAGATCGTCTTCACCGGCTCGACGCTTACTGGTCAAGCGATCGCCCGGGCGGGTGTCACCAACCTCAAGCGCGTTTCGCTGGAGCTTGGCGGCAAGTCGCCGATTATCGTCTGCCGCGACGCCGATATCGACAAGGCGGTTCCGGTCGCGGCCATGGCGGTGTTCGTGCATTCGGGCCAGATCTGCATTGCCGGCTCGCGGCTGTTCGTGGCGCGCGAGATCCACGACGAGTT
>NZ_RZSL01000065.1:0-17798 GCF_003997355.1 Mesorhizobium sp. M1E.F.Ca.ET.041.01.1.1
ACAGGCCGCGCATGACCTGTTGCCGCTCGGCACCGGCAGGCCGGCCTCGATCAGACGCGCTTTGGCCTCGGCCTCGTCGGGCGTGATGTGGCTGCCATCGGTCGCGCCGGCGGCCGTGGTGTCGACCGGCTGCGCCTGCGGCTCGCGCCAGGCCCAGCCGATGAAGGCTGCAGCTTGCGCTGCGTCCATCGCTTCCGATATGCCGAACAGCGGCACCATCCCGCGCGCCATCAGCCCGGCGGTGTATTCCTCTGGCAGGTTCTCGGGCAGCGAGGAGACGATGGCGCCTTGCGCCCTGTTGGTCTTCAACGCTGCCTCGAAGGCGCGCAGCGTTGCCCACCAGTCGGTGTCGGAGCAGCGGTCGGGACGCGGGAAGTCGAGCACCAGCATGTTGAGGTCGAAGCCGCCCGACACCATGGCGGTGAAGGTGGCCGTCATCGCCGGCTCGTTGTTCCAGATGAAGGTATGGTAGTCGAGCGGATTGGCGACCGCGACCAGCGGCCCGAGCGTCGATTTGACATGGGCGCGGTGCTCTGAGGTCAGTGTCGGGAAATGCACCCAGCGCCCTTCGGCGCTGTCGGCCATCACGGAAGCCTCGCCGCCCGAACAGCTCATCGACGACAATTTGTAGCCGGGCAATGGGCCGGTGATGTGCAAGAGCTTCAGCGCCTCGATGAAGGCCGGAATGGAATCGACGCGCGCGATGCCGAGCCGCTTCAGGAAGGCGCCGGAAGCAGCATCGGAACCGGCGAGTGAGGCCGTGTGCGACACCGTCGCCTGCCGTGCCTGTTCCGAGCGACCGACCTTCATCGCGATGATCGGCTTCTTCAGCTCACGCGCTCTCGCCGCCAGCCTCTCGAAGCCGGCTACGGAGTCGAAGGCTTCGATATGCAGGCCGAGCGAGGTGACGCGCTCGTCCTCGATCAGGCCGAGCGCCATTTCCGAAAGGCCGGTCTGCGCCTGGTTGCCGGCCGTCATCAGGAAGGCGATCGGCAGGCCGCGTTTCTGCATCGTCATGTTGATGGCGATGTTGGAGGACTGGGTGATGATGGCGACGCCCTTGCCGCCTTCCGGCAGCCTGATGCCGCCATGCTGGTCGGGCCACAAAAGCGCGCCGTCGGCATAGTTGATCAGGCCATAGCAGTTCGGGCCGATGATCGGCATCTGGCCTGCGGCGGTGACGAGCTCGGCCTGCAGCCGCTCACCGTCCTCGTCATAGGCCTCGGTCTCGAGGAAGCCGGCGGCAAAGCAGACGGCGCCGCCGGCGCCGCGCTCGGCCAGCGCCTTGACGACTTCGATGGTGAGATGCCGGTTGACGCCGACGAAGACGGCGTCCGGCGCTCCGGGCAGATCGGCGACGGAGCGGTAGGCCTTGCAGCCGGCGACCTCGTCCTTCGTCGGGTGCACCGGCCAGATTTTGCCGGCAAAGCCCATCTTGATCGACTGCGCGACGACGGCGGCGGCCTGCGCCCCGCCGAACACGGCGATCGATTTCGGGCGCAGGAGGCGTTCGAGTTTATGCATGGTCATCTTTTCGTTTGAGCACGATCTTTTCCGAAACCGGGGCCCGGTTTTGGGGGCGAATCATGCTCTAAGCCCCGAACGGACGCAGCAACGCCCGCGAAATAATATGTCGCTGAATCTCCGAAGTGCCTTCCCAGATGCGCTCGACGCGAGCGTCGCGCCAGATGCGTTCCAGCGGCAGGTCGTCCATCAGCCCCATGCCGCCATGGATCTGGATGGCTTCGTCGGCAACGAAAGCCAGCATCTCGGTGGCCTTCAGCTTGGCCATCGCCATGTCCTGATCGGTGACGGTGCCCTGATCGTACTTCCAGCCGGCTTCGAACACCATCAAATCGGCCGCCTTCAGTTCCGTCGCCATGTCGGCGAGCTTGAACGACACGCCCTGGAACTTGCCGATCTGCTGGCCGAACTGCTGGCGCTGCGCCGCATATTCGATGGCGTGCGAAAGCGCGCGCTCGGCCCGGCCGAGGCAGGTCGCGCCGACCTGCAGGCGGGTGGCGCCGAGCCACGAGTTGGCGACCTCGAAGCCTTTGTGCACTTCACCCAGAACCTGGGTCGCCGGCAGCCGGCAGTCGTCGAATTCGAGGATCGAATTGGTATAGCCGCGGTGCGAGACATTGCGGTAGCCGTCGCGCACCGTAAAACCCTTGGTGCCCTTGTCGACGAAGAAGGCGGTGATCTTCTTGCGCTTGCCGCGCGGCGAATCCTCCTCGCCTGACGCCATGAAGACGATGGCAAAGTCGGCGATATCGGCATGGCTGATGAAGTGCTTGGTGCCGTTGAGCACCCAGTCCGAGCCGTCCTGAACGGCGGTGGCCTTCATGCCGCGCAGATCGGAACCGGCGCCGGGCTCGGTCATCGCCAGGCAATCCCATTTCTCGCCGCGGATGCAGGGGAAGAGATACTTTTCCCGCTGCTCCGGCGTGCCGGCGAGCAGGATGTTCGACGGACGCGCCACGCAGGTCCAGTGCAGCGCGTAATTGGCGCGGCCGAGTTCCTTCTCATAGAGCAGCCAGCTCACCGTATCGAGGCCCGCGCCGCCGACATCGGCCGGCATGTTGGCCGCATAAAGCCCGGCCGCGATCGCCTTGGCCTTCAGCTCGTCGATCAGCTCGCGGCGCAGCTCGCCGGTGCGTTCCACCTCGCGCTCATGCGGATAAAGCTCGTTCTCGACGAAGGCGCGCGTCGTCTCGACGATGAGCTTTTGTTCTTCCGAAAGACCGAAATGCATCGCCTCAGCCCTTCTTCTTGCCGCTCTTCTTCGCCTTGCCGGCCTTTGCGGGCTTATCGGCTTTTGCCGGCTTGGCTGCCTTCTTCGCCGGCCTGGCGGCCTTCACTTTCTCCGCCTTGGCGGCCGGTTTCGCCGCCAGCTTGGCGAGCTGTTTCGTATAATCTTTGTGCAGCGCGCCGGCGCCCCAGCCCTTGCCCTTGTTCTGCTTCGACAGGGCTTCCATGATCGCGACCAGATTGTCGTCGCGGATCTTTTCCAGCTCGCGGATCGACAGGCCGTTCGCCTGCTCGTCCGATTGCGTGGCGATCAGGTCGACCAGCTCGTCGTTGAATTCGGGCACGTCCATCAGCTTGGTCCATGGCCATTTCAGGCAGGGCCCGAACTGCGCCATGAAGTGGCGCATGCCGGCCTCGCCGCCGGCGACGCGATAGACCTGGAACATGCCCATCTGCGCCCAGCGCAGGCCGAAGGAATAGCGCATGATGTCGTCGAGTTCCTCGACGGTGCAGATGCCGTCCTTGACCAGCCACAGCGCCTCGCGCCAGGCGGCTTCAAGCAGGCGGTCGCCGACGAAGGCTTCGATCTCCTTGCGCACCACCACCGGCTTCATGCCGATCGAGGCGTAGAGCTCCTTGGCGACCTCGATCGCTTCGGGAAAAGTCTGCGCGCCGCCGACGATCTCGACCAGCGGCAGAAGATAAACCGGGTTGAACGGATGGCCGACGACCAGCCGCTCGGGATGCTTCTTCATCGCCACCTGCATGTCGGTCGGCTTGATGCCGGAAGTGGACGAGCCAACGATGGCGTTGGCCGGCGCGTGTAGGTCGATCTCGGCCAGCACCCTGTGCTTGAGGTCGAGCCGCTCCGGCACGCTCTCCTGGATGAAGTCGGCATCCGCCACCGCTTCGGCGATGGTCTTGGCAAAGGTGAGCTTGCCTTCCTTGGGCAGGCCGCCGGGCAGCATCTGCTTGTAGGCGCGACGCGCGCCTTTCATCACCTCGCCCACTTTACGCGACGCTTCAGGATCGGGATCGAAGATCGATACGTCGATGCCGTTCAAGAGCAGGCGGGCCACCCAGCCGGCGCCGATGACGCCGCCGCCGATGGCGGCCGCCTTGTTGATGATGCTCATGGTCAGGCTCCGGTTCTTGTCTTGGCTGTTTCGGGATCGATAAGCGGCACACGGTCGCCGGCGCGGATCACCGCGGGGTCGTAGGCCTTGCGCGCGAAGACTTCGAGCACCAAGGGCCGGAAGAAACTGATCGGCAGCGTGTCGTAGTCGGGGTCGAAGCTCGACTGGTCCCAGCGTTCGCAGAACTGGTCGCAGTCGTCGAAATAAAGGTGGCCGGCGAAGCGGTCGCGGGCATGCCGGTCGCCGCCGAGATGATGCGCGTAATAGAGGCGCTGGAAATCCCCGTGCTTTTCCACCACCCAGGTGCATTGCTCGCGCACGAAAGGCTTCAGGATCGTCGCGGCATATTCATCGTGATTGTAGGGCGCGTAGATGTCGCCGATGTCGTGCAGCAGCGCCGAGACGAGCCAGTCGATGTCGGCGCCGTCGCGCCAGGCGCGGGTGGCGGCCTGCAGCGAATGGCCGAGCCGGGTGATCTTGTAGCCGGAGAGGCCCTGGTCGAGCTGCACCAGCGCGTCTAGCAGCCGATCGCCGGTCCTGGCGGCATAGTCGATCTCGTGGGCGGTCAGGAATTCGTAGTCTTCCCTGTCGCCATCCTTCATCGCGGTGAATTTGACGGTAGCCATATCGACACCTCAAATCACGCGGCTATCGGCGCCCGCTTGGTGAGATTGAGTTTCTTGCGCACTTCCTCCGGCCCGAGCACACTCGCACCGAGATTGGTAACGATGCTGGCGGCGCGTTCGACCAGTTGCGCGTTGGTGGCCAAAACGCCCTTGTCCAGCCAGAGGTTGTCTTCCAGGCCGACGCGGACATTGCCGCCGGCAAGCACGGCTGCCGCGACATAAGCCATCTGGTTGCGGCCGATCGAGAAGGCCGACCAGTTCCAGGTCGAGGGCACATTGTTGACCATCGCCATGAAGGTGTTGAGGTCGTCCGGCGCGCCCCACGGCACGCCCATGCAGAGCTGCACCAGCGCGTCCGGGTTCAGCACCTTTTCCTCGACCAGTTGCTTGGCGAACCAGAGATGGCCGGTGTCGAAGGCCTCGATCTCGGGCTTGACGCCCAGCGCCGTCATCATGCCGCCCATGGCGCGCAGCATGCCCGGCGTGTTGGTCATGACATAGTCGGCCTCGTTGAAATTCATCGTGCCGCAATCCAGCGTGCAGATCTCCGGCAGGCACTGGCGCACATGCTCCATGCGGTTGGTGGCGCCGCCCATGTCGGTGCCCTTCTCATTGAGCGGCAGCGGCGCTTCCGGCGAGCCGAACACCATGTCGCCGCCCATGCCGGCGGTGAGGTTCAGCACCACGTCGACATCAGCCTCGCGGATGCGCTCGGTCACCTCGCGATAGAGATGCACGTCGCGCCTGGGCTTGCCGGTCTCGGGGTCGCGTACATGGCAATGGACGATCGCGGCGCCCGCCTTGGCGGCCTCGATCGCCGAATCGGCGATCTGCTTGGGCGAGCGTGGCACATTCGGGCTGCGGTCCTGCGTGCCGCCGGAGCCGGTCACGGCACAGGTAATGAAGACCTCACGGTTCATCGCGAGCGGCATCGTCTTTCCTCCCAAATTCGATCAGGCCACAGCATTGCTCGACTTGCAGGAAACTGTTTTGCGTTTTACGAAGTTCTCATGATTAAAAGCGAAAAGCCGACCATCTTTCGGTCCGAGCACGAAACGCTCAAGGTGACGTTCCTGGTGTTCTCCGGATCGTCCATCATGTGCGTCGCCTCGGCGGTCGACCCGCTGCGCGCCGCCAACCGCATCTCCGGCGAGACATTGTTCGATTTCAAGCTGGTTTCGGTCACCGGCGAGGCGCCTGTCACGACATGCGGCCTGCCGGTGGCCGTCAGCGGCCGCTTCGACGCGGACGAGCCGACCGACATGCTGGTCGTCGTCGCCGGCTTCGGCACGCAGAATTACACCACGTCGGCGTTGCTGGCCGGCCTTCGGCGAGCGGCGCGTTCGGCCCGCGCCTGCGGCGGCGTCGAGGCCGGCACCTGGCTGGTGGCGCGTGCCGGCCTGCTCGAAGGCCGCAGCGCCACCACGCATTGGGAAGACATGGAGGATTTTTCCGCCGCGTTCCCGGGCGTCGACGTGCGGCCGGACCGCTATGTCATCGACGGACCGGTCTTCACCTCGGGCGGCGCTTCGCCGACCTTCGACCTGATGCTGCACCTGATCCGCACCAGGCTAGGCATGGCCGCCGCGCTCGATGTCGCGAGCGTGTTCATCTACGACCAGGCGCGCGCGGCGACCGACGCGCAGCCTCTGGTCTCGCTCGGCCGGCTCGACGGCTACGACCCACGGCTGGCGCAGGCGATCCGGCTGATGGAGGCGCATGTCGATGAGCCGCTGACCATCGACGCGGTGGCCAAGCGCGCCGGTGTGACGGCGCGGACGCTGGAGAGCATTTTCCGCAGGTCGATCGGCGAGACGCCGGGCGCCTATTATCTCAGGCTGCGGCTCAGCGCCGCCCGCCGCCTCGTGGTCGACACGCGCATCGCCATGACCGACATCGCCGGGCGTACAGGCTTTTCGTCGGCCGCGGCATTTTCCAGGGCGTTTTCCAGGGCTTTTGGCGAGGCGCCTGTCAGGCTGCGGCGCGGCTGATGCATGTCGCCCAAAAGTGCGCAGCGGTTTTGGGACGACGACATGCATCAAACAAAGACTCAAAGCGCGTAGCCTGAATCCGTCTCAGCGCGGCGCGCTTTGAGTATCCAATCCGTTGCCGCGGCGAGGTCGTCGACCAGCGCCGTCGGCGCCGGGTCGAAGCGTGTTTCGTCGCCGGGGCGGTACTTGCCGGTGCGCACGAGCAGCGCCGCGCCGAGCCCGGCGCTGAGCGCGCCGGCGACATCGCTTTCCGCGTCGTCGCCGACCATGACCGCATCGGCCGCGCGGCAATTCAAACCGGCAAGCGCCGAGAGGAAGAAATCGGGCGACGGCTTGCCGAGCACGACAGGGCTTCGCCCGCAGGCGAATTCGAGCGCCGCCACGAAGGCGCCGGCGTCGAGACTGAGCTGGCCGTCGGCATCCTTGAAGGTGCGGTTGGTGGCCAAAGCCAGAAAATCGGCGCCGGCAGCCAGTTCGCGGAACGCTTGGTTTAGAGTCGCGTAGTCGAAGCCCTCGCCGGCATCGCCGACGACGACAGCTCGTCCGCTGCCGTCTTCCAGCCCTGAAAACTCGGCTTCGAGATTGGGATGGACGAGCAGATGCGGTTGGCGGCCATGCCTGCGCAGCCATTCGACCGCGGCGCGCGCCGGCGTCAGCAATTCTTCGTCCGCGACCTTGATGCCCATGGCGGCAAGCTGCGCGATGATTGCGCCGCGCGGCGAGCGTGTGGTGTTGCTGACGAAACGGAGCGGCAGACCGGCCTTGCGCAAACGCTCCACCGCGGGCACAGCGCCCGGTATCGGCGTGTCGCCATCATAGACGACACCCGCAAGATCGAGCAGCACCGCGCGTATCATCGGTGCAGGATGGAGAAACAGTCTCCGTTCGTCAAACCAGTGAAAATCAGGCCACGGAAAACAGGGCCACAGAAGAATCAGGCCGCGTCGCGGCCTTCGCGGACAATGCGCGAGCGCATGCTCTTGGCCAGCGCGGTTTCCAGTCGCGCGGCAACCGCGCGATCCCATTCATTTGTCTTGCGGCCGCCGTCTTTCGAATGCGGCAGCGCCATCAGCCGATCGATGATCGATCCAGCCTCGCCGGGCGAGAGCAAGGCGTCGATTTCGCGTTCGTGCTGCATACGTTTCGCCTCCTTCTTTCCTTCCCGCCGCATAGCCACACTATAGGAGATCCGTGACGGCTGTTTGAAGGCAAGAGCGAGGCGATTGAAGGGCGCTGCGGGGCAAAACCTTGTCATCGGTTTCAGCCCCGCGAAAAGCTGTTTTATCTTAGAGTCCGCTTGAACGACCGGCTGTGTAAGGGCGAGCCCCGTTACACGTAGCGGTTGACGATGTTCTCCAGCAGCTCTTGCCGGCCGGAGCGCGGCTGCGGCTCGATCTTCTTCTTGACCACACGCTCGGCGATCTCTTCCAGCGTGCGCTTGCCGGAAAGCATCGCCTTGCCTTCGGCCGTGTTCCAGCCGGCATAGCGCTCGGCCAGAGGAGCGGACAGAGCCTTGTCCTCGATCATTTTGGCCGCCGCCTTGAGGCCGCGCGCGCAGGCATCCATGCCGCCGATATGGCCGATCAGCAGGTCCTGCGGGTCGAGCGACTGGCGCCGCAGCTTGGCGTCGAAATTGGTGCCGCCGGTCTTGAAGCCGCCGCCCTGAAGGATCTGGTAGTAGGCCAAGGCCATTTCCGGCACGTTGTTGGGGAACTGGTCGGTGTCCCAGCCGGACTGGTAGTCATTGCGGTTCATGTCGATCGAGCCGAAGACACCGAGCGCATTGGCCAAGGCCAGCTCGTGCTCGAAGGAATGGCCGGCGAGGATTGCATGGCCCTGCTCGATGTTGAGCTTGACCTCCTTCTCCAGTCCGAAGCGCTTCAGGAAGCCGTAAACGGTGGCGACATCGTAGTCGTACTGATGCTTGGTCGGCTCCTGCGGCTTCGGCTCGATCAGGATCGTGCCCTTGAAGCCTATTCTGTGCTTGTAGTCGACGACGAGGTTGAGGAAGCGGCCGGCCTGCTCCTGCTCGCGGGCGAGGTCGGTGTTGAGCAGCGTCTCATAGCCCTCGCGGCCGCCCCACAGCACGTAGTTCTCGCCCTTCAGCTTCTTGGTGATGTCGATGCACTTTTTCACCGTCGCCGCCGCATAGGCGAACACGTCCGGATCGGGATTGGTGGCCGCACCCGACATGAAGCGGCGGTGCGAGAAGAGGTTCGCCGTGCCCCACAGCAGCTTGACGCCCGTCTGCTTCATCTTCTCGGCAAAATAGTCGGCGATCTCGTCGAGGCGCGCGGCGCTCTCGGAGAAATCCTTGCCCTCCGGGCGGACGTCGGCGTCGTGGAAGCAGAAATAGGGCGCGCCGAGCAGCGAGAACATCTCGAAGGCGACATCGGCCTTCAGCTTGGCCAGTTCCATCGTATCGATGCCGCCAGGCTTGGCGAACCATGGCCGGTCGAAAGTCTGGCCGCCGAACGGGTCGCCACCTTGCCAGGCAAAAGAATGCCAATAGGCGACGGCAAAGCGCAGATGGTCCTCCAGCCGCTTACCGGCGACGACCTCGTCGGGATTGTAGAACCGGTAGGCCAGCGGATTGGTCGAATCCGGCCCCTCATATTTGATCTTCTTGATGTCGCCGAAAAATCCGCTGCTCATGGTTTCCTTCCTCTCCAAGTGCTTCGCCCGATTACCTCAGGCGTAATTGGTTTCGCTTCTTCGCGGGACGAAAAGGGTCATGTCGAAACGATCCAACGAAGGATGAGACAATGACCGACCTCAACTCGATCGCCCGCAACTACATCACCGCCTGGAACGAGAGTGATGCGGCGCGCCGCAAGGCCCTGCTCGAGGCTGCCTTCACCAAGGACATCAGCTATCGCGACCCGGTCATGCAGGGAGACGGCCACGACGGCATCGCCGCGCTGATCGACGGCGTGCAGCAGCGCTTCGCCGGCTTCCGGTTCTCGCTGAAGGGTGAGCCGGACGGCTTCGCCGACCGCATCCGCTTCTCGTGGAATCTGGGACCGGAGGGCGCAGAGTCCGTCATCGAAGGCACCGACATCGGCGTCGTCGAGAACGGCCGCCTTAAGAGCGTCACCGGCTTCCTCGACAAGGTGCCGGCGCAGTGAGGCTAACTGGGGAGGGAAGGTGCGAGGCACCCCCCTCTGTCCTGCCGGACATCTCCCCCGCAAGGGGGGAGATCGGCTGTCATCTAGGATTTCGCCAATCTCCAACGCTGCAATAGTGAGCGAGGCGCCCGAGCTGCCAATCTCCCCCCTTGCGGGGGAGATGCCCGGCAGGGCAGAGGGGGGTGCCTCGCGCCTGCTCACGCGGTTACCGCCCGGATCGCCGGATAGAGCGCGCGGTAGCGCTGGTAGGCATCAGCATAAGCCCCGCCAAGGCCGGCGTCCGGCTCGATCGTGGCATCGGTCGCCGGCGCGGTGCAGACGGCAAGCGGATCGGCGCCGGTCGCTGCGATCAGGCCGAGCCGTGCCGCGCCGAAGGCGGCGCCGAAATCGCCGTCGGCCGGGATGTCGACCGGCAGCTGCAGCGCCGTCGCGATCGCCTTCAGCCAGTAGCGCGAACGCGAGCCGCCGCCGATCGCGGTGACCCGAGTCAGCGTCGTGCCGGCCGTCTTCAGCGCTTCGAGACTGTCGCGGAAGGCGAAGGCGACGCCTTCGAGCACGGCCTGCGTCAGCACCGCACGGCTGGATTCATGCCCAAGGCCGGTGAACGACCCGCGGATGGCGGAATCATTGTGCGGCGTGCGCTCGCCGGAGAGGTATGGCAGGAAGGTTACGCCCGTCGGCGCCTTGAGTGTGTCGCCGAGCTCGGCGGTCAATTCGCCGGCGCCTTTGCCGGTGACGTCCGACAGCCAGTTGAGCGAATCGGTGGCCGACAGGATGACGCCCATCTGGTGCCAGGTGCTAGGCAGCGCATGGCAGAAGGTGTGCACCGCGCTTTCCGGGTTGGGCAAATAGGAGGCGTTGGCGGCGAACAGGACGCCCGAGGTGCCGAGCGAGACGAAAGCGTTACCTGCGCCGACCGTGCCCATGCCGCAGGCCGAGGCCGCATTGTCGCCGGCGCCGCCGGCGACCGGAATGCCGGCCGCAAGGCCCCATTTCGACGCGAGCTCGCCGCGCAAGGCGCCGGCTTTCGCCGTGCCTTCGACCAGCGACGGCATATGCTTCTCGTCGAGCGATGTCGCTTCAAGCAGCTCGGGCGACCAGCGGCGCCTGCCGACGTCGAGCCAGGAGGTGCCGGCCGAATCCGACATTTCCGAAATATGCTCGCCGGTCAGCCAGAGGCGCAGATAGTCCTTGGGCAACAGCACCTTGGCCACCTTGGCGAAGATTGCCGGCTCATTGTTCTTCACCCAGACAAGCTTCGGCGCCGTGAAGCCCGGAAACACGATGTTGCCGGTGAGCCTGCGGAAGCGCGGATCGGCATCGAGCGCGGCCGCCTCGACATGGCTGCGCGTGTCGTTCCACAGGATGCAGGGGCGCAGCACCTTGTCAGAGGCATCGAGCAGGGTCGCGCCATGCATCTGACCGGAAAGGCCGATGCCTTCGACCGCCGCAAGCTCTTTCGGGTGCGAAGCCTTGAGCTCGGCAATCGCCGTCTCGCAGGCCTCTATCCAATGCGCCGGATCCTGCTCGGACCAGCCGGGATGCGGCCGCGAGACGTCGAGCGAACCATGGCCGGAGGCGATCACCTTCTGGCGATCATCGATCAGCAGCGCCTTGACGCCCGATGTGCCCAGGTCGAGGCCGAGATACATGATTTCCTCCCAATGCCATTATTTTTTTCGGATCTCGAAAAAATCTGGCCAGGCCAGTTCTTATGACAAGATCCGCCGCGGGTCAATTCTCTGACAAATCGGCCGCTCGCCGCGAGAACAGCGCCGACAGTGGGCTGTCCGGCCGTGCCAGCGCGCGTTCCGCGGTCAGCGCCCGCGCCAGTGGTCCATCACCGGAACGCAATGCCGCCTCGATCAGCGTCAGGTCGATGACGTCCCGCTGGGCATGGCTGCCGCCGAAGCGGTGCGCGATGGAGCGGATCGGCCGGATCAGCTGAACCGTCTGCGTGTAGCTGCCCTCGCCGAACGCTTTGACCGCGAGCGTCAGCGGGTGGCCGACATCCCTGGTGAAGGCGGCATTGTCGTCATGCCCGCGCATGGCCTCGCGCTGCGCTTCGAGCAAGGTCTCAGCAGGCGCGCCGAGACCAGCGCCGACAAAGGCCATCATCGCATGCGCGTCGTTGAAGGCGTAATTGCCGGCGGCGGCTTTCGGCATCCAGTTGGCGGCGAGTATCGCCCAGCGGTCGCCGACGTCGACGCCGCCGAGATTGAGACGCCACAGGATTGCCGAGGCATCGACCATGTTGAGCGCCAATGTCGAGCGGTCGCCATAGATCGGCCCGTCATAGAGCCCCAGCACCTCGTCGATCTCGCCGAGGTCGTAGTGAAACAGCGCCAGATGCCACCAGTTGTGGATCTTGAGAAAGCTGTCCTTCGTCCATGCCTCCGGATTGGCGCGCATCCAGGCGATGCCGTCCTTTTGCCGGCTCTGCATCTCCATGACATGCGCCACCGCATGCTGCGCCCAGCCGTCGCGCGGTTCGATCTCGACCGCCTGCCGGCCGAAGCTTTCGGCGCGCACGTAGTCGCCCATTTCCTCCAGCCCGAAGGCCTGCATGCCGAGAACGGCATGATAGCCCGGCATGCCCTTCTGCCAAGTCGGCAGTGCCCGGCCGATGCGGTCGCGCAGCATGCGGGCATTGCCGGTGAAGAAGTCGATCTGGTGCCCAACCTGCAGCGCCAGCGCGTCGAGCGGGTTGTCGATCGCAATGTCTTCCAGGATGCGCGCGGCCTCATGCCAGCGGCCCGCGGCGAGATGGCCGAGGGCCGCGACATGCGCCTGCTCACGCGTGGTGGCGGCAAGCGGCAGCGCCGCTTCGTGGCAGGTTCGCGCGACAGCCGTTGCCTCCCGCTCGGTGGCGAGGCCGAACAGATAGCCCTTGAACACATGCGCCATGACGAATCCGGGTTCGTCGGTGATCGCGCGGTCGATTGCAGCGACCGGGTCGCCGATGAAGCATTGCAGTTCATGGACGGCTCTGGCGTAGGACGAAAACCCGGCTTCGGTCGCGCCTGAGTAAGTCAGGCCGAATGCGTCCTTCAGCGCCATGCCATGTCCTCGCTGATCGCGATTTTGCTGTTCGGACTGTGATCCTAGAGCATCGCCAACCAGCCCGCCAACCGTGGACGACACGACTTCGTAGCTACCGCGCTATGTGCACGGCCTCAATTGCCGGAGCGCATCGCCACGGTTGCGATGCCGGCGCCGACCAGCAACGTTCCGCCTGTGCGGTTGAAGATGCGGATCGCCGTCGGGTTGCGCACGATCGCGCGGGCCCTGGATGCCACCAGCGCGTAGCCGAAGGCATTGCTGAAGGCGAGCGCCAGGAAGGTCGTCTCGAAGATCAGCATCTGCGTCCAGAAATCGGCATGCCGGTCGAGGAACTGCGGCAGGAAGGCGACGAAGAAGGTGATGCTCTTCGGGTTGAGCGCGGTGACCAGCCAGGCATGCGCCATCATCCTTGCCGCCGACACCGCGTCGGTGCGCGGTTCGGCCTTCAGCGCGCCGCCGGCGCGGAACAGTTTGATGCCGAGATAGATCAGATAGCCGGCGCCGATAACCTTCAGCACCGTGAACACGGTTGCCGAAGCCGCGAGCAGCGCGCCGATGCCCAGCATCGACAACGTCATGGCAGTGAAGTCGCCGAGCGCGACGCCGACCGCCATCGGCAGCGCGGTGCGCCAGCCCTGGCCCAGCGCATAGGAGACGACCAGGAGGATCGTCGGGCCCGGAATGACGAGAAGGATGGTGGAGGCGGCGGCAAAGGCAGCCCAGTTTTCGAAGGACATTTCCTACTCCTTGAGCGCAAAGAACAGGATAAATCCTGGCGTCGGCGCGATTGTAAAGAGGGTGCGAAGAATCTTTTCGCCATCGGATCGCCATGCGCCGCAAACAGTGCGACGAGCCGTTAGGGTTAAAGCGATGCTTCGCGCTTTCATCCTTTTTCAACCATGACTGACGAAAATGCCCGTCATCCGGCCGGACCGTGCTTCCCGCCGACAGCGTAGGGTTTGGTGTATGCGCGAGTTGCCGCAAAGTCTGACGCCGCCTTCGAACGGCGACGAAACCGAAATTCAGCTTTCCCGCCGCGCCATGCTTTCCGGCGCAGGCGCCCTGGCGCTGCTCGGCATCGCCGGCTGCAGCACCACCGACACGCTCGACCTGCCGCAATTGCAGATCGACGACACCACGACCGGCTCGGTACATCCTATGCGTCCGGCGATCAGCGTCGACAAGAACATCACCGGCCCGGACGTGATGTATGCTTCCCTCACCGATGGCGGCTTCCAGGTGCCGGCCGTGCCGTGGCAGAGGTCAAGCCGGAGTTCCGCCGCCAGATCGTCGTCGACAAGACCGGCGAGGCGCCCGGCACCATCGTCGTGCATCTGCAGGAGCGCATGCTCTATCTGGTCCAGCCCGGCGGCGACGCCATCCGCTACGGTGTCGGCATCGGCAAGGACGGCTTCCGCTGGTCGGGCCGCGCCAACATCCAGTATGGCCGTGAATGGCCGGTCTGGACGCCGCCGCCGGAAATGATCCAGCGCAAGCCGGAACTGGTGAAGTGGCAGGGTGGCCAGCCCGGCGGCCTCACCAACCCGCTCGGCGCCCGCGCGCTCTACATCTACCAGAACGGCAGGGACACCGGCTATCGCATCCATGGCTCGCCCGAATGGTGGAGCATTGGCCAGGCGATGTCGTCGGGCTGCGTGCGGCTGATCAACCAGGACATCATCGACCTCTACAGCCGCGTATCGAAGAAAAATCCGGTCGTGGTCGTGTGATCTTTTCCGGCGGCCCACGCGGCCGCCAATCTTCTTGTTTTGTCCCAAAACGGCTGCACACTTTTGGGCGATACGCATCAGTTCTTCCGTTGCGCGATGCCGCAAGACAGGCGAAGGTGCCCTGAAAACCTTCGCCTCGGGAGAGAAAAAACATGGCCGGAACTTTCGTCATCGCGCAGGGCGGCGGCCCGACCGCCGTCATCAACCAGACGGTCGTCGGCGCCACGCTGGAGATCCGCAAGCGTCATCCCGGCGCCAAGGTGCTGGGCTCGATCCATGGCGTGCGCGGCATCCGCGACGGCAACTATGTCGACCTCTCCGCCATCCCCGAGGACCGGCTGCGGCTGATCGCCGGCACGCCGAGCGCGTCGCTGGGTTCGACCCGCGACAAGCCCGACGCCGCTTATTGCGAGGTTATTCTCAACGGTTTGAAGAAGGCCGGCGCCGACGCCTTCATCTATATCGGCGGCAACGACACGTCGGGCACGCAGCAGATCCTGACCGATGCCGCGGGCGGCACGATGGCCTTCGTGCACGCGCCGAAGACCATCGACAACGATCTCGAGGAGAACGACCACACGCCGGGCTTCATCTCGGCGGCCGAGTTCGTCGCCGGCGCTTTCCTCTCGGTCGATCTCGATTTCCGCGCGCTGCCCGGCATCTATGTCGGCATCGTCATGGGCCGGCATGCCGGCTTCCTGACCGCCGCCGCGGCGGCCTGGCAGCTCGATCCGGACAGCGGCCCGCATCTCGTCTACGTCCCGGAGCGCGCCTTCTCGGCCGAACGCTTCATCGACGATGTCCGCAGGACGCTCGACCGCCACAAGCGCTGCATCGTCGCCGTGTCGGAAGGCGTCAGCACCGCCGACGGCAAGGCGCTGGTAGAAAGCCTGGTGCCGCCGGAAAAGCTCGAGCGCGACCAGCATGGCAACGTCAAATTGTCGGGCAGCGATCTACCGGCGGCGCTCGAAAGGGCCTTGGCCGAGGGCCTGCCGGGCAAGCGGGCGCGGGTCGACGCTCTGGGCTACATGCCGCGCGGCTATGTCGGCGCGATCAGCGCCGTCGACGCGCAAGAAGCCTTCGATGCCGGCGCCTTCGCGGTTGCGGTCGCGGAAGAAGGCGGCGGCTCGGTGGCGCTGCAATATGACGGCGCAAAGACCGTGCTGAAGAAGGTGCCGCTGAAGGCGGTCGCCGGAAAGACGCGCCACATGCCCGACGATTTCATGAAGCCCGACGTCAACCAGCTTTCGGAAGCCGGCATGGCTTATCTGAAGCGGCTGGTGCCGGAAAAATACAAGGTCGGAAAGCCGTTCGTCTGATGGGCGACCTCGTGGTCGGCGACTGGTTCGGCAAGGCGATTGTCGACGCCAGGACGACGATGCTGACCGAGCCGTTCGTGCATGATTTCGTGCGCGCCAACATCTGGCATCTCAAGGGCCGCGACGCCGACCTTTTGGTCGACACCGGCATGGGCATCTGCCCGCTGGCGCCCGAGATCGATACGCCGGCGGGCAAGCCGCTGATCGTCGTCGCCACCCACATCCATCTCGACCATGTCGGCTCGCTGCACGAATTCCCGCTGCGCATGGGGCCGAAGGTGAGCGCGGCGCGGTTCGACGGCATGGATGATGCCGTCACCTACGCTTACATGTTCCACAATCTCGATGGCGCGGTGTCCAAATTGCCGGCGCCCGGCTGGGAGGCGGCCAATTATCGGATTCCGCCGGCGCCGCTGACCCGCGCGCTCGATGAGGGCGATATCGTCGATCTCGGCGACCGGAAATTTCGCGTGCTGCATCTGCCTGGACATTCGCCGGATTCGATCGCGCTGTTCGACGAGGCGGACGGCCTGTTCTTCGCCGGCGACGCCATCTATGACGGCATGCTGATCGACGATTTGCCGGATTCGGACCGTGCTGCCTATTGCCGCACCATGCAGCGCCTGCTCGACCTGCCGATACGCATCGGCCATGGCGGCCATGGCCCGAGTTTCAACGGCGCGCGGATGCGTGAGATCGCCTCCGCCTATCTGCGCCGAAGAGAGCGGTTCGTGAGCGCTCTCTGAATTAAATCTTCGTAAGGTCGCGGCAAAACCCTAATTCGGGCCGATCCGCACCCTAGATGTCCGGCTGTCGATCCGGCCGGCTGTCATGCAAGGCGAGACAGGCAGTCCCGGCCGTCGACACGCCGACGGGCGCGTGCTTCGAGAACCACCCGCGGCGCCGGATCAACTCTCGCCCGGACAGAACGACCATGTCACCCATCAGCATTCTTCGCAGACATCGCGTCGCGGCCCTGCTGGGCGCTGCGCTGATCATCTCCCCCGTCGTGGTTTCCTTTGCGCAGAACTCCGGCACTGCCGGTCTGAGCAACGTGGTCGCGACGACGCAGACGCCGGTCGCGGGCATCACCGCGCCAAACGGCTCGTTCGCGCCGGTTGTCGCCACCGCCAAGCCGGCTGTCGTGACCGTGACGACCGTGATGAAAGCACAGCCCGGCCCGACGGGCGACGGCTCGCCCTTCGACGACAATTCGCCATTCGACCAATATTTCCAGCAGTTCTTCGGCGACCAGGGCATGCCGGTGCCGAAGACGCCGCCGCAGCAGTCGCCCCAGCGGCAAGAAGCTATGGGCTCCGGCTTCATCGTCGGGTCGGACGGCACCATCGTCACCAACAACCACGTCGTCGACGGCGCGACCTCGATCAAGGTGACGCTCGACGACGGCACCGAACTTCCCGCCAAGCTCGTCGGCCACGACGCCAAGAACGATCTGGCGGTGCTCAAGATCAAAGCTAGCAAGCCGCTGCCGACCGTGAAGTGGGGCGATTCCGACAGGCTGATGACCGGCGACCAGGTGCTGGCGATCGGCAATCCGTTCGGCATCGGCACCACGGTCACCGCCGGCATCGTCTCGGCGCGCGGCCGCGACCTGCATAGCGGGCCGTTCGACGATTTCATCCAGATCGACGCGCCGATCAACCACGGCAATTCCGGCGGCCCCCTGGTCGTCGTCGCCGGCAATGTCATCGGCATCGATACGGCGATCTTTTCGCCCAATGGCGGCAGCGTCGGCGTCGGCTTCGCCATCCCATCGAACCAGGCGGAGAAGGTCGTCGCCAAGCTGATGAAAGGCGGCAACATCGAATACGGCTATCTCGGCGTGCAGATCCAGCCGGTGACGCAGGATGTCGCCAGCGCCATCGGCCTCGACCATCCGGGCGGCGCGCTGGTCGCCGCGGTCACCGACGGCTCGCCCGCGGCCAAGGCCGGCATCGAGACCGGCGACGTGATCACCGGGTTCGGCGGCCAGGAGATCAAGGATCCGAAGGATCTTTCGCGCGCGGTCGCGGATGTCTCGCCTGGCGTCAAGG
>NZ_RZSL01000660.1:0-3035 GCF_003997355.1 Mesorhizobium sp. M1E.F.Ca.ET.041.01.1.1
GCACGGCGCTTGCGCCCATCAAGATGAGTGGCACCCATGTGCCGCCGGCTTCGGCCGCGCCCGCCCACGCCGCAAGGCCGAGCGCCGCGATCAGGCCGAGATGGCAGGCAATCGTCGCCGGTCGCGTGAAGCCGCGGTCACCGGCGCGGCCGAAGAGCGGCGTCACCGCCGCGCCGCCGGCACCGGCCAGCGCGAACAGCGCGATGCCGCGCTGGCCGAGATCGAAGGGCGGTGCTGCAAGGCGTAGCGCCACCGCCGTCCAGAATACACTGAAGGCCGCCATCACAAGGCTCGCCGTCAGCGCACGACGGCGCAGCACCGGCTCCTCGCGCAACAGCTCAAACAGCGATGCGAGCAGCGCCGCGTAGCTCGCATTTGCCAGCGGCCGCCGCCGGGGCAGAGCGAGCCCGAGCAGCATGGCGAGCAGCGCCAGCGCGCCGGCGCTGATGCCATAAAAGGCGCGCCAACCGAAGGCGTCTGCGACAAGGCTGGCGAGCGGACGCGAGAGCAAAATGCCGATCATCAGGCCGCTCATCACATCGCCGATGACGCGCCCGTCCTGTCCGGGCGGCGCCATCGAGGCCGCGACCGGCACCAGCACCTGGATGCAGGAGCAGGCGGCGCCGAGGATGAAGAGCAGGAGGAGCAGCGAAGCGGCAGAGGGCGCGAACGCCGCGACGGCCGCCGCAACTGCGGCGACGCAAAGCATGCGCAGCACCAGCACGCGGTTCTCGACGAGGTCCGACAGCGGCACCAGGAAGAACAGCCCGGCGGCATAGCCGAGCAGGGTGGCCATCGAGACCAGCCCGCTCTCGGACGCAGCGGCCCCCAGCGACGGGCCGATCAGCCCGACCAGCGTCTGCGGCGCGAAGAGGTTGGTGACGATGATGCCGACCGAAGCGGCAAACAGCAGCGTCTGCGATCGGGTGATGGCCCCGGTGCTCTCGCCGGCTCGGGGTCGCTCGGCGAACTCGGCCGCCGCGACTTCGGCATTGTTGGTTCCGTGCATGAAAAATCCTCGTGGCTCGCATATCTGCCGAGGACTTTATTGCGATCGAGCATAATGCTACAATTGAATTAACACGATAATGATTATGCGAGTTACGCATGAACATCCATGACCTCGAAGCCTTCGTCGCCGTCATCGAGACCGGCTCCATCGTCGCCGCCTCGGCCAGGCTCAATCTCACCCAGCCAGGTGTCACGCGCCGCATCCAGAGCCTGGAGGAGCGGCTGGCCACGCCCTTGCTCGACCGCCAGTCGAAGCCGCTGAAGCCGACCGCTTCGGGCCGCGAGGCCTATGAGCATGGCCGCCGTGTGCTGCGCTCGCTGGAGGATTTGAAGGCCAGCGTCTCGCCAGCCGGCGAGGTGAGGGGCGAGTTCCGCCTCGGCATCATGCCCTATCTCTCGACCAGCGCGCTGTCCGAGCCGCTCGACAGCTTGCGCGCCGCCTTCCCGCAACTGACGCTCAAGATCACCTCCAGCCTGTCGCCGCGCCTGGTCGAGCAGGTGCTGCACAGCGAGATCGACGCGGTCGCCGTCTGCCTTGCCGACGGCGTCGCGCCGCCGCCCGAGTTGGTCGGCGACGATCTCGGCGTGCAGTCGGTGCTTTTGGTGGCCTCGCCAAGCCTCGGCGTGCCGAAGCCGGCCGAGCTCACCGATCTTGCGCGCTACCCCTGGGTGCTGAACGAGACCGGCTGCGGTTTTCGCGCCTTCATCCGCCACCGCTTCGAGCTGGCGCGGCTGCCCTTCCATGTCGGCGTCGAGGCGCAGGGGGCCGACTTGCGTATGTCGCTGGTGGCGCGCGGCCACGGCATCGGCGTCGTAACCCCCGGCGCGCTGTCGGGCAGCCCGTGGCGCGACGTGGTCGAGGTGGTCAACTGCCCCGGCTTCCGCCCGCAGGTGCGCTGCTGGCTGCTCCACCGCCCGCCGGCCGGAAGGCTCGCGCGGCCGATCGCAGTGTTCCGCGACGCCTTGGCCGAGGCGCTGAAGGGCCCGATGCCGCTGATGTCGTAGGGTGGCGGTGCTATCTTTCCTTTGGTGGGGGAGATAGCGATTTCAACACTTTAGCGAAGCCAAGTGTTAGTAATCGCCAGAGTGAGGGCGCAGCGCCGACCTTTGTGGTCGTCATCTCTGAGCCTTGCGATCGGGGCAGGGAGGCGAGCCATGTATCCCAAAACTTCTGCTGCATGTGGACGAACACGGGAACCACATCATAGCCCTGGTCAAATATATTGACTAAATTGCTCTTGTTAGGGTGTTCCCCTGTTTTCACCTTGCAGACCACCAATCCACGACTCATCTCGGTCACGGTCCCCTCAGGGAAAACGTTGCAGCTCGCGCCGTAACAAAAGGGCAGTATCCCTTCGACTTCGAGCTGCTTGCGGATTTGGCACAACGCTTCGAAATAGTCGTCTTCTTCCGCCTCGATGACCTTGTTCCGATAGCTACAGGTGAGCCGGCACTTGATTCCCACATCTTGCAGCGTGAACAACGCCTGCTCGTCCTCGCCGGCGTCTGCCCCGATCAGGAATACGCTGCATTGTTGATTCATTGTTATTTCCCCAGACATTCCGCCCAATCACTCGGCTTAAAGTAGTTGTAATGTTATCACTTTTCAACTGGGGATTGTTCGCCTCGACTCGACAATGGTACCTGCGGCGCTGCCCCATCCTTGACCCATCCTCCACCCACGCTATCCTCGCGCCATGCCGAACACCGCTCCCTCCGCCGCCGCTCCGCTCATCGTCATCGACCTTCAGACCGGCATGTTCGACGGCCGCTTCGATCCGCCGATTCACGACGCGGACACGATCGCCGAGCGCGCTCGAAAACTGATCGACTGGGCGCGCCGCTCCGGCCGCAAGGTGGCTTTCGTCCGCCATGACGGGCCGGCGGGCGATCCGCTGGCTCCGGGCGCTTCCGGCTGGCCGGTGTGGCCGCAACTCGGCCAGGCCGCCGACGAGCCGACCTTCGGCAAGACGGTCGGCAATGCTTTCTCCAACGCGGCGCTTGCCGAATGGGTGGCAGGGCAG
>NZ_RZSL01000661.1:0-3033 GCF_003997355.1 Mesorhizobium sp. M1E.F.Ca.ET.041.01.1.1
CCAATGACCGTCGCAAGCCGTCGTGGCCTGTCGTCGATCTTCGGCTGAATTAGTTCACTAACAGCACTCTACGAGGAGGATAAGATGACCACAATTCCCTTCAACCGGCTCGTCTGGCTCACGCTGCGCGCGTCGGCGGCGCTGGCACTCACCATTGCACCCTACCACTTGACGCTTGACGGTGCGGCTAAGCTCGTTCCAGCCGTTGCCCACGCCGAATCCGAGGGCGGTGGTGGCGGCGGCGACGGAGGTCACGACGGCGGCAATGGTGGCGGTGACGGCGGCGAGCACGATGGCGGCGACAGCCACAGCAGCAGCGGAACCTCTGGCAGCCATGACGGTGAGAAGGAATCTGCTCACGACCAGGGTGAGGATAACACAGGAGGCACGACTGGCACTGGCGCAGATTCCGGTACCGAGACCGACGGATCCGACGACTCATCTTCCGAGCCGCTGGTGATGGACCACTGAGTGCGTCCCGCATAGGTGGACGCATTGGCCCGATTGCGAAGACGCAGCGGGGTTTGATCAGAGGCGCGGGCCACAAAGGTAAAGGCCGACGCCCTTCGATCGCCAGCACTAAAGTTTTGCTGGGGCGTTACTCCCGCTCTTTGCGCAGCTTTGCCCAGTATTCCAGCCGCTTCCTGATATCGCGCTCGAAGCCACGCTCGGGCGGATCGTAGAAAGTGCGGCGGCCCATCTTTTCCGGGAAATAGTCCTGACCGGAGAAGGCATCCGGCTCGTCGTGGTCGTAGCGGTAGCCGGCGCCGTAATCCTCCTCTTTCATCAGCTTTGTCGGCGCGTTGAGGATGTGTTTTGGCGGCAGCAGCGAGCCGAACTCCTTGGCCGCCTGTGTCGCCGCCTTGAAGGCGGTGTAGACGGCGTTCGATTTCGGCGCGGTGGCGAGATAGACGGCGGCCTCGGCGAAGGCGAGCTCGCCCTCGGGAGAGCCGAGATAGTCATAGGCGTCCTTGGCGGCATTGGCGATGACCAGCGCCTGCGGATCGGCCAAGCCGATATCCTCCACCGCCATGCGCACCAGCCGGCGGCCGAGATAGAGCGGATCCTCACCGGCATCGAACATGCGGGCGAGATAGTAGAGCGCGGCGTCGGGGTCCGAACCGCGCACCGATTTGTGCAGCGCCGAGATCAGGTTGTAGTGTCCATCCTGGCCCTTGTCGTAGATCGGCGCGCGGCGCTGGATGACGCGCTGCAGGCCCTCCGGCCCGAACACCTCGCCCGGCTTGGCGGCGCGCCAGACTTCCTCGGCCAGCGTCAGCGAGGCGCGGCCGTCGCCGTCGCTCATGCGGATGAGCATGGCCCGCGCTTCCTCGTCGAGCGGCAGCGCCCTGCCCTCGGTTTCTTCCGCGCGCGCCAAAAGCTTGGCGATGCTCTCCTCACCCAGCGAGCGGAACACCAGTACGCGCGCGCGGGACAGCAGCGCGGCGTTCAGTTCGAAGGACGGGTTTTCCGTCGTGGCGCCGACCAGCACCACCGTGCCGTCTTCCATGACGGGCAGAAAGCCGTCCTGCTGGGCACGGTTGAAGCGATGGATCTCGTCGACGAAGAGCAGCGTCTGGCGGCCATTGGCGCGGCGCAGCTTCGCCGCCTCGAACACTTTCTTCAGGTCGGCGACGCCGGAGAACACCGCCGATATCTGCTCGAAGGCAAGATTGGTTTCGCCAGCCAAGAGCCGCGCAACCGTCGTCTTGCCGGTGCCGGGCGGCCCCCAGAAGATCATCGAACCGAGCGAGCCGGAATCGATCAGGCGTGTCAGCGCGCCGTCCGGCCCGGTCAGATGCTCCTGACCGACGACCTCGCCAAGGTTCTTCGGACGCAGCCGATCGGCCAGCGGCCGCCCGGGCGGCGCTTTCTCCGGTTCATCGGAACTGAACAGGTCAGCCATGCTTGTCTTCGAGTTGGAGCGCGACCCTCTTGGGCCGGGCTCAGTAGCGCAACACCTGGCGCAGTGTCTGCCCGCCACGCTCGACGGTAAAGCGCCACCAGCGCGTGTCCTGCTGGGCAATTTGTGCCAGCGTCGCCGCTGTATCGATGCTCGTGCCGTTCACCTCGCGTACGATATCGCCCGGCTGGAAGCCGAAATCGGCGGCGGGTGAATCGCGATTGATGTCGACCACGGTGACGCCCTTCAAGTCGGTGCGCAGGCCGAGCCGCTGGGCAAGGCGCGGCGACAGCTCCGCCACCTTGGCGCCGGCGAAGGGGCTGCGGCCATGCAGCGTCATCTCGGTCGGCTTGGCGCCTTCCGGCGCCCGCTCCAGAGAGATCTCCAGCGTCGCCTGCTGGCCTTTGCTCAGCACGGCGAAGGTCGCCTTGGAGCCGATCGACAGCGTCGCCATGCGGTAGTCCAGCGCCTCGATGCTTTCGACCGGCGTATTGTTGAGCGACAGCACGACGTCGCCGGGTTTTAAGCCCGCCTTGCCGGCAGGGCCGGCCGCATCGACCGACGAAACCAGCGCGCCGGTCGGCTTTTCGATACCGAGCGATTCCGCGATCTGCGGCGTAACGGCCTCGAATTCGGCGCCGATATAGGGCCGCTCGAAGAAGTCGAGTCCGGCCTTGGCGGCGTCGGCGAAGGCGCGCACCATGTTGGCGGGAATAGCGAAACCGATGCCGATCGAGCCGCCGCTGCGGCTGTAGATCGCCGTGTTGATGCCGACCAGTTGGCCGCCCATGTTGATCAGCGCGCCACCGGAATTGCCGGGATTGATGGCGGCGTCGGTCTGGATGAAATAGCCGGAATCCGAGACCCCGATATGGCTGCGGGCAAGTGCAGAAACAATGCCGCTGGTGGTGGTCTGGCCGACGCCGAACGGATTGCCGATGGCCAGCACCAGGTCGCCGACCTCGAGCGCATCCGAATCGCCGATGGCGATCACCGGGAACGGCTTGTCGGCCGAGATCTTGAGCACGGCGAGATCGAGCGTCTCGTCCTTCAGCATGACCTTCGAGGTGAACTCGCGCCCGGCGGCGGTCGCGACCTTTACCTCGTCGGCGTCCTTGATGACATGGTAG
>NZ_RZSL01000662.1:0-3029 GCF_003997355.1 Mesorhizobium sp. M1E.F.Ca.ET.041.01.1.1
CGGCGACGCGGCGCCGGCTTTCCCGGCTGTTCGGCTCGAACTTCTCGCTGCGATCCTCCGCCCATCCCACGCGACGGTTGCTGCGCTCGGTGTCTCTTTCGCGCGCCTCGACGAGAGGGCGCATGGCCCGGTCGATTTCCTGCCGAAGCTCGGGTGGGCTTGGCGCAAAGGCGTGGCCGAGGCTGCCTTGGACGATAGCGCGCACCGCCTTGTCGAGCCCATAGGCGGTGACGCCGTCGAGTGCGAGCATGTAGACGGCATGCGAAAGCGCGGCGTCGTTGGCGTTGCGCGAGGGCAAATCGCCGAGGATGACGAGCGCCTTTTCCTTGTCGATATCTGTCGCTGGCGTCCAGACATCCGGCGCGTGATCGGGAAGCGTCGTCATTGGATGATCCCCTGCTTGCGGAGATTGACGGCGGCGACATCGAAGGCGTTACGCGGCTCGCCCTTTTCGCGTGCGCTTTTTGCTGCGCCGTTCGGGCGGGACACCTCGCGCCGGCACCATATCCTCCAGGTTGCAGGCCAATCGACCTTGCGGCCGGCCGCGCCCGGCTTCGCCTTCCAGTAGTCGAGGAAATTCGCCGCGCAGCGCTCGGCCTCGGAGCCGTTCATGCCTTCGGCGAGCGCGACGGAAAGGTCGGGTTTGAAATCGTCGGGAATCCGCGTGCCGCGATCCGAGGCGGGTGCGCGCAAGCGCGCCACCTCTCTCTTTTCTTCCGGTTCAGATTCCGGTTCTAAGAGAGGGTGGTCCGTGTGACGTGGACCCTTTCCGTAATACGGACCCTTTTTCGGTTCGAACGGTCCATCCCGTGGACCCTTTTCCGGTTCGAAGGGTTCATGGTGTGGACCCTTTTCAAAGTCGAGCAGATACTGATTTCCGCCTCGGTTGCGCGAGTCGACGGTGATCAATTTGGCGTCGCGAAGCCTTTCCAGCCTGTCGAATATGGTGGCGCGGCCGAGGCCTGTTTCGCGGCAAATCGTTTGCACCTTCGGGTTGCATTGGCCGTCGGTGCCGTTGTGATGTTCGGCGAGGCAAAGGAGCACCAACTTCGACAGGGAGTCGGTTTGTTGTCTCCATGCCCATCGGTAGGCCTCAAGGCTCATGCCAGCGCTCCCCATAACTTTCGAGCCAAGCGCGTTGGCAGTCATCGCAACGTCGTGGCCACGGATAGCGCGACACGAAAAACCGCTTGAAACATTCGCGGGAGGTGACGGCGATATGCTCGCCGCAATTCTCGCAAATGAGATCGCGAAAGAAAGCCGGTCCGGCGGCCATCGACGCCGCGTCCGAACGCGACGGAAGGCCATAAGCCTCGGCAATTTCGGCGACCGGGATTTGATGAATCCAATAGAACTGCCAGATTTCGTGGCGCTCGCGGTCGAGCAAATTTCGAGCTTCCAGGCGGCGAAGCTCCGCCGCGTTGGCGAGGACGGCGGCACCATTTGTCTCGGTCATGGCCGCGCCTCCCTGATGAGCTTATGGCTCTCGCGGATGGCCTCGACGGCTTCGACAGCGGTCAGTCGGTAGATTTCGCGCAAGGCGGGAAGCAGCGGCTTCGGCCGATCGCGCTGCGGCGTTTCGGCAAGCCAGCGGGCGGCGGCCTCGATGTTGTTGGGCAGGATGATGTTGCTCATGGCGACGATCCTTGCGGAAATCGCCGCGCGGGCTGGCTTGTGCGTCTAGGCCATGAAAGCTATGCTTACCGCCGCCCTCAGAAGCATACATTTTTGTACCTCGGCCTCGATCGCGCCTTGCCGCGCGGTCGGGCCGCCTCACTCTGCGGCTATCGTTTCGATGCCGTAAGCTCGGAGAACGCGGGGCAGCTCGGTTTCCGGAATTTTCGTAACGCCGCCCAAAGTCACGGTGGCAATTTCCCCTGCCGAGACGGCCTTCTCGACACGCCGATAGGGCAGGCCGGTCGCCCGCGCGAACGCCGCAATGGAAAATCCCGGGCCGATCCGCCTTAGTTGCTTCTCTTGGGCACTCATCAAAGCCTCCTTTTTCTCAGCGCGCCTAGCCCCCTTGCCGCAGCTCCTTTCGTCATTTCGTCAAAATATGCCAAACGAGCAGAATAAGCGCAATAGCTATCTTTCCTGCGCCAAATTTCATGCTATACGTTGCGATATGCCGCGCAACGAAGCGAAACGAGGATATGGAATGGCGCTCGGGGAACTAATCTGGACTGGCCGCGCATGGCCTGCGGCGGAGATCGTTGGCCGAACCGGCGACGACTTCTCCTTCAAGACCAGCGGCAAAGGCCGCCCTCTTGAACTCGTAGGACCAGCCGCGTGGTGGCGCAACTTCTCCGAGATCGACCTCGACGATCCTGACGCCGTCATCGGTTTCGTGCGCCGTCACGGCGATCCGTTCGGCACGCTCTCGCCGACAACGCAAGCCGACTCCTCGCAATGGCTTGCCGTCGCAGTCGTGCTTAAACTCGCCGCATCTGGCTGGACGCGGAATCGGGTCGGGCCGAGCGTTGCCACAAGGCCGCACGGCGTCATGCAAGCATTAGTGGCCTCGCCGATCTTTCGCGATGGCGTCGACTATGTGCCGCACGTCGATGGCGGGAGCGACCAACTCAGCCTGCGCATCGTCGCAAAGTCCCTCGCCGCCTTCATGGTAACGAGCGCAATCCTTCACCTTCAAAGCTATGTCGACATGGCGCTTTGCCAGCACTGCGGCGACTGGTTTGTCGAGCGTCGGCGAGGCACGCAATTCTGCTCGGCCTCATGCCGGGCGGCATCCAGCACATCATCAAAAAAGGGGAGAAGAAATAATGGCATCCGTTAGGCGGCAAGTCAGCTCGACCGGCACTCCATATTTTCAAGCTGTCTGGAGTCTGACAGCGAAGGACGGCACGACAAAACGGCAAACCAAGTCGTTCTCTCGACAAGCCGACGCAAAAGCTTATGCGGCGAGAATGGAGGCTGAATGCGAAAAGCGCGGGATCGGCGATGCCGAACGGCAGTCCTTCGCCACCTTTACAGAACGGCTCCTCGCCCACTGGCAAACGCGCGGCGAATTG
>NZ_RZSL01000663.1:0-3022 GCF_003997355.1 Mesorhizobium sp. M1E.F.Ca.ET.041.01.1.1
GCACCGCGCGCAGCGACTGCGCCGGCGTCACCACCAGCACGCAATCGGTGCCGCCGAGCGCCGCGGACCATGTGCCGAAGGGCGTGCCGCTGGTTCTCTGCGCCAAGGGCATCGAGCGCGACACCGGCGCGCTGCTGTCGGCGATCGTCGAGGAGATCCTGCCGGACAACCCGGTCGCGGCACTTTCCGGCCCGAGCTTTGCCACTGATGTCGCGCGCGGCCTGCCGACGGCCGTTGTGGTCGCCGCCCGCGATGGCGAATTGGCAGCCGATCTCGCCGCCCGCTTTTCGGCCGAGAACCTGCGCTGCTATTCCAGCGACGATCTCATCGGCGTCGAGATCGGCGGCGCGCTGAAGAATGTCTTCGCCATCGCCGCCGGCGCGGTCACCGGAGCCGGGCTCGGCGCCAGCGCCCAGGCCGCCATGGTGACGCGCGGCTTCGTCGAGCTGCGCCGCATCGGCGCCGCCTTCGGCGCCAGGCCGGAGACGCTGATGGGGCTTTCCGGCCTCGGCGACCTTCTGCTCACCTGCTCGTCGGCGCAGTCGCGCAATTTCGCCTACGGCCTGGCGCTCGGCCAGGGCAAGCCGCTTGCCGGCCTGCCACTCGCCGAAGGCGTGCCGACGGCGGGCATTGCCGCCCGCATCGCCGCCGAGCGCGGCATCGATGCGCCGATCATTTCCGCCGTCGCCGCCATCCTCGACGGCAAGGTGACCATCGGCCAAGCCGTGACGGCGCTGATGACGCGGCCGCTCAAAACCGAAACCGACATCTGACCCTTGGAGTTTTGAACATGCTGTTTGCGTTGATTTGCAAGGATAAACCCGGCAGCCTGCAGCTGCGCGCCGACACGCGGCCGGCGCATGCGGCCTTCCTCGAAGGCCTGATCAGCGAAGGCAAACTTGCCTTTGCAGGCCCGTTCCTCGACGCCGATGGGAAGCCCGAAGGCAGCCTGGTGATGATCGAAGCGCCCGACATGGCCGGCGCGCAAGCCTTGGCCGCAGCCGACCCTTACGCCAAGGCCGGCCTGTTCGAAAGCGTCGAGATCCGTGCGTGGAACTGGGTCTTCCAGAAGCCTGCGACCGAATGAGATTCGCTTGCGCTGCCCCTCATCCGCCTGCCGGCACCTTCTCCCCGTAAGAACGGGGAGAAGGGAGAAGCTCCAACGCTGGCGACCCCTCTCCCCGTCCTTACGGGGAGAGGGTAGGGTGAGGGGCAGCGCCAACGCTGAATAATGGCCAACCGACAATGGCAATGGGACAACTGAGATGAACTACTGGCTGTTCAAATCCGAACCCTCGGTCTTTTCCTTCGAGGCGCTGAAGGCCAAGGGCAAGGCCGGCACGCAGTGGGACGGCGTGCGCAATTACGCGGCGCGCAACAACATGAAGGCCATGAAGATCGGCGATCTCGGCTTCTTCTATCATTCCAACGAGGGCCTCGACATCGTCGGCATCGCCGAGGTCTGCGCGCTTGCCCATCCCGACACCACCACCGACGATCCGCGCTGGGAATGCGTCGACATCCGCGCCTGGAAGGACGTGCCGAAGCCGGTGACGCTGGAACAGGTCAAGGCCAATCCGAAGCTTGCCGAGATGGCGCTGGTCCGGCTCGGGCGGCTTTCCGTGCAGCCGGTGACGCCGGCCGAATGGAAAGAGGTCTGCCGCATGGCCGACCTCGACCCGGCGCCGTGACCAGGCTCACCCCGAAAAACGCGAAGAAATTCATCCTCGACAACACGGCGCTGATGGCGCCGCCGCATGTGCCGGAAGTGCTGCTGCATCTGGCCGACGAGGCGCATGATCTGTGGCTGCGCACCGAGGAGGAGCTGGCCGAGATCGGCCTGCCGCCGCCATTCTGGGCCTTCGCCTGGGCCGGCGGCCAGGGCCTTGCCCGCTACGTGCTCGATCATCCGGCGACCGTGCGGGGAAAAAGCGTGCTCGACTTCGCTTCCGGCTCCGGCATGGTCGCCATCGCTGCCTTGAAGGCCGGCGCTTCCGCGGTGGTTGCCGCCGATATCGACCCCTTTTGCGCGACGGTGATCACGCTCAACCTGGAAGCCAATGACGTGAAGGCCGAATTCCTGGATGCGGACTGCATCGATACGGATGACGGCTGGGACGTCGTGCTCGCCGGCGATGTCTTCTACGACAAACCGTTGGCGGACAGGCTGATGCCGTGGTTCACGGCGCTCACGGCGCGCGGCGCCGATATCCTGGTTGGGGATCCCGGCCGCGCCTATCTGCCGAAAAAGGGACTGCAATCGCTGGCCGTCTATCAGGTGCCGGTAACGCGCGCGCTGGAGGATGCGGAGGTCAAGCGCACGACCGTCTGGCGATGGGGTTCTGCCGCTCCCGCTTGACGCCGCCGGCGAACCGGGATTCCATTCAGCCATATTTTTGAGCGACACGCATTCGGAGGGGGAACATGGATTTTTCAACGGTGAACTGGCTGGCGGTGATCGTCGCCGCCGTCGTGGCGTGGCTGTTCGGCGCCGTCTGGTACATGGGTTTGAGCAAGCCATGGCTGAAAGCGGCAAAGCTCGACCCGGCAACCATGAAGCGCTCTGTCGCCCCGTTCATCGTCAGCTTCATCGCCGAGCTCATCATGGCGCTGGTCATGACGTTGGTGTTTGGCGCGCTGACCGGCGGCGAGCCCAACCCGCTCGCCGGGGTGATCTTCGGCTTCGTGCTCTGGCTGGGCTTCGTCGCCACCACGCTTTCGGCCAACCACCGCTATGAAGGCTTCGGCTGGGACCTCACCCTGATCGATGCCGGCCACTGGCTGGGCGTGCTCATCATCATCGGCTTGGTGATCGGCTGGTTCGGGGCGCCGGCGGCGCCCGCCGGCTAGAGCAATAACCGCGCCGCGCGGCGGTCCGGGGTATCGCTACCCCGCCTCTCCGTCTTTCGCCACCTCGTCGAGAAGCCATTCGCGAAAGGCGACGATCCGTGCGTCGTCCTTCATGACTTCGGGGTAAACCAGGAAATAGGCGAATTCCGGCGCGACCTTGATGCCGAGTTCG
>NZ_RZSL01000664.1:0-3020 GCF_003997355.1 Mesorhizobium sp. M1E.F.Ca.ET.041.01.1.1
GCGCCGATACGAGCCTCGAGTGCACGCACCGCCTGGCTGATCGCTGACGGCGTCACGCCGAGCTCGGCTGACGCCTTGCGGAAATTGCGGTGCTTGGCGACGCTCAGGAACGCCTCGACGCCGTCCAGCGCGCCATGCCTGACTGTGAAGTTCTGCTTCATAGCCTGTCGATATTATCGCGGATAGTTGCCGGCCGAAAGCCGTCCTATGTCTGTGGCGAGAAACTGGAAGGAATTGAAGATGGCAGATAACCTCGATCGCGTGCGCGATCACTACCGCGCGGCCGGTCTGGCCGAGCGTCTGAAGACGGCTCTGGCTGTCTTCGGGCCGGAGGAAGAGCGGCTGAAGCCCGAGCAACTGGCCACCCTCGACCAGTTCCACACGCGCGGGCTCGCTGCCACCGCCGAACTGGCCAAGTTGGCGGATATCACGGCCGACATGTCGGTGCTCGACGTCGGATCGGGGGTGGGCGGACCGGCCCGCTTTCTGGCCGCGGCCTACGGCTGCGAGGTCACGGGTGTCGACCTCAGCGAGCCCTTCGTCGAAGCCGCGAATTATCTGACCGCGCGGACGGGGCAGGCCGCAAAGGTGTCGTTCAAGACCGGCAGCGCGCTGGCGCTTCCCTTCGACGACGGCGGTTTCGACGTCGTTTTGCTGCAGCATGTGGCGATGAACATCGCCGACCGCCCGCTTCTTTATCGTGAAATAAGGCGCATGCTGAAGCCGGGCGGAAAATTCGCGGCCTTCGACGTCGTGCTGAACGGTGGCGATCCCCTCTATCCGGTTCCCTGGGCCAAGACCCCGGCGGAGAGCTTTCTGCTCACCGCCGCCGCGACCTGCGAGGCGATCGAGGCCGCCGGGTTCCGCGTGCTTGTCCAGCAGGACGATACCGCGGACGCCAAGACCTGGTTCGCGGCGCTGCGGGCGTCCGGCCCGCCGCCTTCGCTGAACCTCGGCGTCGTCATGGGGCCGGGTTTCGCGGATTTTGCCGCCAATCTCGGACGCAATCTGATGGAAGGCCGGCTGGGTGTCCTGACGGCGGTGTTCGAAGCCGTTCCAGTCAAGAGCTAGAGGAGACAAAAATGTCGCCGGCGACGATCTTCAACATCCATCTCGTCCTGGGCTACGCGCCATGGCTGCTTTGCTTCGGCGCCTATATCTGGCCAAGGCTCAAGCTCATGGACCGCGTCGAGGCGCAGCGCGCCATCGCCACGCTGCACAGCTTTCGCTTCTTCGGGTTGGTCTTCCTGCTGCCGGGCGTCGTTGGTCCGAACCTGCCCGCAGGCTTCGCCGTCTTCGCCGCCTATGGCGATTTCGCGACCGGATTGCTGGCCATGCTGGCGCTGCTTGCCGCGAGGCGGCCTTCGATCTTCTGGCCGTCCGTCGTGGCCTTCAATCTGGTCGGGATAGTCGACCTTATCGGCGACTACTATCACGGCACCGTGCTTCATCTGCCCGAGCAGGCCGGGCAGTTGGGCGCCACCTACGCGATCCCGATCCTCTATGTGCCCTTGCTGATGATCACGCATATCGCCGCCTTCTATCTGCTGGCGCGTCCTCAGCCCAAGGCCATGCCGGCGGCCCGCGATGATGAGGCAGGCGGCGGCCTCAGCTCCCGCCGCTCTCCTTCATCCGCTCGGTGATCTCGGCCATCAGCGCGAGATCGCGTCGCGAGTCCGCGAGGTCGGTCAATGGCTTCGTGCCCTCCATGATGTGGCGGTGGAAAGTCTCGAACTCGTTGGAGAAGGCGTCGCCATAGAGCGGGCCGAGCGCCTTCGTCACCGGGCCGAGCGGGCCGGCCTCCGTCACCTCGAGCCGTGTCGGCAGGCTGCGGATATAGGGCGTGTCGTAGATGATGCGCACCCGCCTGGTGTTCGAGCGTACCTCGATCATGGCGTCGAACAGGCCGAGATCGTCGACCACCGCGTCATAGAGGCAGGCGAAATGGCCGTAGTCGAAGGTCACGCTCGTGTTCGCGCCGCCATTGGTGCGGTGCGCCGCCACCACGCGCTTCGGCTCGCCGATCAGGCCGCGCATGGCCGAGATATGATGCGAGGAAAGCGCGGTGAGCCCGCGATAGGCGCGCACCAAGTCGGTCGACGCATTCTCGCCGACCACCTCGCGGATCAGTGCGTCGCACTCCTTGGCGCCGCGCGCCAGGACGCCACCTTGAGATGCTCAGGCCGCATGCCAAGCAGCAGCTCGTCGCCGGCCCGCGCTCCGACGGGTCGATGTCGTTGGCCCGCCCGCCGTCGATGGTGAGGTCTCCGGCGGTAATCTTTTCCAGCCCCGCGATCATGCGCAGCAAGGTCGACTTGCCGCAGCCGGACGGTCCGACGAAGACGACGAACTCGCGGTCGGCGACATCGAGATCGATGCTCTTGATGATCTCCGCCGATCCGTAGGATTTGTGCACGCCGCGCAGCTTGAGCTCAGCCATGGCTTGCCTCCCTGGCGCCGGCTTTTCCGCCGGCCTTCGTCTCCTCATTCTGCACCATCGCCAGCGCCGTGCCCGGCTCGCCTTCCCACAGGATCAGGCTGGCCGCGCCGACCAGCCCGGCGCGGTCGCCGAGCTCGGCCGGCACGATCGGCACGTCGCGATAGGCCTGCATGGCGCGCTCCTCGACTGTCGCCCTGATTCCCGGCGCCAGAAGATCGAAGCCATTGGCGAGCCCGCCGCCCATGACGATCACCTCGGGCGAATAGAGATGCAGCAGGTTGGTGAAGCCTATGCCGAGCCACTTCGCCTCCGCCTCGACAAGCTCGCCGGCGCTGGCGTCGCCGGCACGCGCGGCCTCGACGACATGGCGGGCGGAGACGTCGCCATCCTTCGAAAGACGCCGGAGCAGCGAGCCGTCGCCCGGCGAGGTGAGCCGCGTCGCCCGGCGCCCGAGCGCGGTGCCGGAGGCGACCGCCTCGAAGCAGCCGACGGCACCGCAGAAGCAGCGGTCGCCTTCGCCGGTGATCGTCATGTGGCCGATCTCGGCCGCGAGCCCACGTCTGCCGTGATAGATGTGACC
>NZ_RZSL01000665.1:0-3020 GCF_003997355.1 Mesorhizobium sp. M1E.F.Ca.ET.041.01.1.1
GCCCCATCTCCATGCGAGTCAGTCCCCGCGTCACCTCGGCGCCCAGCCCGCCCGCTCCGACAACGTCCGCAAGGACGACCATGGCGAGCGACAAGAGGATGCACTGGTTCAGCCCGACCAGCAGCGTCGGGGTGGCCGAGGGGAGATTTTAAAGCGCGGCGCTCGAATCCGTTTCGACGCGACGCACTTTAAGGCGGCGGCCGCGGATCTGCTTTACAAGAAGGTTCGCCGCCGCTGCCGAGCCCAGGGTCCAGCTTTTTGTAAGGCTGAAGCGGGTGTCAGTTGTCGCCGACGAGGGCGTCTGCTTTCAGTCCCTGGGGCGCGATGAACATCTCCATATTCTCGCGCGACAGTTCCCAATGCTCGAACACGAGGTCGACAACGGCGTCCTCATCATGACCGCCGATGGCCGAGATGAACGCATCATGGTGTTCGACTGCTATTTTTAGGCGCCTGCGCATGTCATCATTGCGCGGGCGGAAGAAGGTGCGGCCGATACGGGCGTGATCGATCAGCAACCTGCCGAGGCTCGGTTGTAGATAGACATTCGCGGACATCTCGCCGATGATCTCGTGAAACCTGTTGTTCTCGATCACCATGGCAAGCGCGTCGCCAGATTTGCTCGCGGCGCGGAAACGCTCCTGCGTGTCCTTCAAGTCTGTCATCTGTGAAGGCTTGAAATTTTGCACCGCCAGCCGGCCGATGGCGGCGTAGACCATCGGGGCGACCAGGAAGAATTGCCGAAGCGTCGAGTGGTTCATCGGAACGACCCTAGCCCCCCGGTTCGCGCGGATTTCGATGTAGCCTTCACCCTCCAGCCGGCGGAAGATTTCCCTGACCGGGGTCCGCGACAGTCCATAGCGTTCGCTCAGCGCCACCTCGTCCAGATCCTCGTCGGGATCGAGCTCCATCGTCAGGATGCGACGCTTCAGATCGTCATAGAGACTGCCCTTGCTTCCCTTCATGGCGCACCTTCGGAATCATATCTGCCAGTCGATCATATTTGGCACGGCTGGAAGAGTCGCATGCGCTCGTGGGCGAGTCCTGGTACACAATATATAGCCAGATGGTCGGTGACCCGTGTGGGGCAGGAAAAGACGATCCCATCCGAATGAGCGTCGGATAACGCGAGGGACGATCCCGGAAGAGAATGGCCAAAAGATTTGCGTTTCTGCTGGTTCGCGACTTCACCCTGTCGCCGCTTTCGCTCTTCATCGACACGCTGCGGCTGGCGGGCGATGAGGGCGACCGCAGCCGCAGGGTGGAATTCGACTGGCAGATCGTCGGCGAACGCGGCCTGCCGATCCGGGCGAGCTGCGGCGTCGAATTGCTGCCGACGAAGGCGATCGGCAATCCGGAGGATTTCGACAACGTCGTCGTGGTCGGCGGCCTGCTCGACACCAACCGCAGTCTCAGTTCGGAAAAGGAAGCATTCCTTTTGCGGGCCGCCGAGAGGGGCGTGCCCATAACCGCGCTTTGCACGGGAAGCTTCGTACTGGCGCGCTACGGCTTGCTGGACGGCTACAGCGCCGCCGTCAGCTGGTTCCACATCAAGGATTTTCGGGCCGAGTTCCCCGACGTGAACGCGCATGCGGACAGTTTGTTTTCCGTCGACCGCGGCCGCGCGACATGTGCCGGCGGCACGGGCGCTGCCGACCTCGCCGGCTATTTCGTGTCGCAGTTCATCGGCCAGAAGGCAGCGGAAAAAGCCGCCAAGATCCTGGTGCTCGATCGCATCCGCAACATCAGCGACGTGCAGCCCGTAGGCGACCTGTTTCCCGAAGCCGCGAGCCGTGCGGTGAAGCGGGCCTTGCTCCTGATGGAAAGCAATCTCCAGGACAAGGTATCGGTTACCGAGATCGCAAGCCGCCTGAATTGCTCGCGGCGCCAGCTCGAGCGTCTTTTCGCGACCGAACTGGGCACCAGCCCGATGGCTGCCTATCTTGCGCTGCGCGTGCATTACGCGAAGTCGCTGCTGGAAGGGAGCGATCTGCAGATAGGCGACATCGCCTACCGATGCGGCTTCGAAAATGCCGGGCATTTCAGCCGGGTGTTCCGCCAGCACACCGGCATCACGCCAACCCATCTCAGGCATCCTGGCCGCTTGGCTGCTCAAGCGACGAAACAATGACTCCCGCGATGAAGGAACGGCGCAGGCGCGGGGCGCGGCGTCCGAGGGTGCGTTGAGATTCAGGTCAGCCGGCATCACCTGAATATCAACACACCCTACGAAATCCGCTGCCCGCTCTCGTCGAGCAGAACGCATCCGGCCGGATCGAACCCGACCTCGATCGGCTCGCCCTCGCGAACGATGCGGCCGTTGATCGGCGCGTTGGCGCGGATGCTGGTCTCGCCGCCGATGTCGATCTCGTAGATGGCGCTGCCGCCGAGATACGAGGTCGAGACGACGCGGCCGGACAGCCGGTTGGTGCTCGCCGTGGCGCCGACCGACAGTTTCTGCGGCCGGACCACGATGGTGACCTTGCTGCCTGGCGCCAGCGGCCGTGGAGACGTCACATCGATCGTCTGGCCGGCGGCGAGCGTGATCGCGATCGCTCCGTCGGACTTGCTCACCGTTCCGGCGAGCATGTTGGCCTTGCCGAGGAAATCGGCGACGAAGGCGGTGGCCGGCATCTCGTAGACCTCCTCCGGCGTGCCGATCTGCTCCACCGAACCGGCGTTCATCACCACGATGCGATCCGACATGGAGAGCGCCTCTTCCTGATCGTGCGTGACGAAGATGGCGGTGATGCCGGTTTCCTTCTGGATCTTCTTGATCTCGACGCGCATTTCCTCGCGCATGTTGGCGTCGAGCGCCGACAGCGGCTCGTCGAGCAAAAGCACCTGCGGCTGGAAGACGATGGCCCGCGCCAGCGCGATGCGCTGCTGCTGCCCGCCCGACAATTGCGAGGGCAGTTTCTTCTCGCTGCCCGGCAGCCGCACCATGTCGAGCGCCCGGCCCACTTTGCGCGCGATCTCCGGCTTCGGCACGTTGCGGTATTTCAGGCCGAAGGCGACAT
>NZ_RZSL01000666.1:0-3004 GCF_003997355.1 Mesorhizobium sp. M1E.F.Ca.ET.041.01.1.1
GACCGGCGAGGGTCAGGTCATCACCTTCCGCACCAATGTCGGCGACGTGGTCACGGCCGGAGCCGGCCATCCGCTGCGCTTCGTCGACGAGGACGCGACGGGCGGGCTCAAGCCCTATGTGCTGGTGCGCGGTCGGCTGGAGGCGCTGGTGGCGCGGCCCGTGATGTATGAGCTTGTCGAACATGGCGAGGAGATCGATATCGACGGCAAGGCAATGTTCGCCGTCCGCTCCGGCGGCGAGGTCTATCCGATCATGCCGGCCGAAAAACTCGAGCGGCTAAGCGGGTGATGGACCAGGTGGCGCCGGTGCCGTTCTCGATCGCGGATTTTCGCGCGCGCGCCGCGGCGCAGGCCGAGGTGCAAGCCGGCGACGAGTTCGGCGATCATCGCTTCAATCCCGGCCACCCCAGGCTGAAGCACATAAAGCCGCTGCGCGACGCCGCGGTGCTGATCCCGGTCATCGATCACACCGATGGCGCGACCGTGCTGCTCACCAAGCGCGCCGAGAAGCTGCGCAGCCATTCCGGGCAGGTGGCCTTCCCCGGCGGCACGATCGATCCGACGGATCCCGGCCCCGATGCCGCGGCTCTGCGCGAGACTTTCGAGGAGATCGGCCTCGACCGCGGCCACATCGAAATCATCGGCCGGATGCCCGATTATGTTTCCGGCAGCGGCTACCGCATCGTGCCGGTGCTTTCCGTGGTGCGGCCCGGCTTTTCGCTGACGCTCAATGCCGACGAGGTCGACGCCGCCTTCGAAGTGCCGCTGCGCTTCCTGATGGACCCGGCCAACCATGCGCGCGACAGCCGCATGTGGAACGACCTCGAATGGTTCTTCTACGAGATGCCCTATGGCGGCCAGCGCATCTGGGGCGTCACCGCGGGTATCATCCGCACGCTCTATGAAAGGCTCTATGCGTGAGTGCCGAGGTGTCTCTTTCGGGCAGGGCGGACTGGCTCGGTGAAAAGCATCTGCAGCGGCTGCTCGCCGCGCTGAAGGAGGGCGGCGAGGAGGCGCGCGTGGCCGGCGGCGCGGTGCGCAATGCGCTGATCGGCCAGCCGGTCGCCGACATCGACATCGCCGCCACGACCGTGCCCGAGGAGACCATCCGGCGCGCCGAGGCCGCCGGCTTCAAGACGGTGCCGACCGGTATCGAGCACGGCACGATCACGGCGATCGGCGGCGGCAAGGCCTACGAGGTCACGACGCTCAGAGCCGATATCGAGACCGACGGCCGGCGGGCGAAAGTGATCTACGGACGCGACTGGAAGCTCGACGCCGAGCGCCGCGACTTCACCATCAACGCGCTCTATGCCGACGCCGACGGGACGGTCGTCGACCTCGTCGGCGGCGTCGCCGACATCGAGGCGCGGCGTTTGCGCTTCATCGGCGAGCCGGAAGCGCGCATCCGCGAGGACTACCTGCGCATCCTGCGCTTCTTCCGCTTTTTCGCCTGGTATGGCGACGGCCGCCCCGATGCCGAGGGGTTGAAGGCCTGCGCCAGGCTGAAGGACGGGCTCAGCCGGCTTTCGGCCGAACGCGTCTGGTCCGAGTTGAAGAAGCTGCTTTCGGCGTCCGATCCGTCGCGCGCACTGCTGTGGATGCGCCAGGCCGGCGTTCTCACCGCCGTGCTGCCGGAGAGCGAGAAGTGGGGCATTGACGCCATCCATGGGCTGGTCAGGACCGAAAAGGATCTCGGCTGGAATGCCGATCCGCTGTTCAGGCTGGAGGCAATGGTGCCGCCGGATGCCGCGCGCATGAAGGTGCTTGCCGAAAGGCTGAGATTTTCGACCAGCGAGGGCGAACGGCTCAAGCAATGGGCGCTGACGGCTTCGCCGGAATCCAAGACAACCGAGACGGAACTTGCGAAGAGGCTCTATTTCGGAAACCGCGACGGTTTCCTCGATCGGCTTCGGCTCGCTCTCGCCGCCGCGCGGACACGTGCCGTCGAGGACAATCAGGCCATGCTGGAAGCCGGTGGTTACTCCCGCTTGCTAGGCTTCGCCTTGAAATGGGAAAAGCCGACCTTTCCAATCAAGGGCGCCGACCTGACCGAACTCGGCGCGTCACCCGGCCCGAAGCTTGGCGCGACGCTGAAGAACCTCGAGAAGGAATGGGTGGATTCCGGATTCGCCATGGATCGCGGTGCGCTGCTCAAGCGCGCCGCGAAGGCACTCGAGGCCTAGCGCGGCAAGCCGTAGGATCGCCGCGGCTCAACGTATCGACACGGGGGCCAACGCGCGCGAAAGGCTTGCCTCGCCCTTGCCGTAGATGGACGGGTCGTAATTGACCAGTGTGTCGGTACGGGCCGTGTTGAGCAGGTCGTTGGTGATCTGAACCGGCGTCGCCTTGGTGAATTTGCTGCCGATGATCGCGGCGTATCCGGAGATGATCGGCGCGGCGAAGGACGTGCCGTAAAGGCCAGTCTTGTCGCCTTCGACACCGACCACCAGGAAGTGGCCCTGCACGGCCGGGTCGGAGCCGGCATAGTTGGAATACCAGGCAAGCTGAGCCTTGCTGGACGCAGTGCCGTTTGTCGACAGCGCGCCGACGAAGATCGCCGTCGGTTTGCCGATCAGGGCGAGGTCGAGATAGTCCTGCTGGCCGCCGGTCACCCCGCCGACGGCGACCGAGTCGTTGCCTGCCGCCTTCGAGACGATGGCCGATCCCTTGGTGGCGTAGGAAATGATCGAGGACTCCTCCGGGGCCCACCAGATCTGGCTCACGCTGTAGCCCGCGGTGGTGTACATGCCGTAGCTGAGGTTGAGCACGTTACGGCCGCGTGCCAGCGGAACGGCCGAACTCGTCGAGAAATCCTTGGAGCGAATGGTCGCCGCGGGAGCGATCATGCTTGCCTCCTCGCGCGTCCATTCGCCATGCCGCTGGGTCTGCACGCCGAGCCCGAAATTGCCGGAGAAGCGCGATGAACTGCTGAAGTCGTCGACGATGGTGATGGTGACGCCCTTGCCCTTGTAGCCGGCTGCCCATGCGGCGCCGACGCCGG
>NZ_RZSL01000667.1:0-2990 GCF_003997355.1 Mesorhizobium sp. M1E.F.Ca.ET.041.01.1.1
GGATGGGCGAGCGCGATTGGGCGGCACAGGCCCGCCAACAGCTGTCACAGGTGAATACGGAGCTGAGTTCGCTTCAACCACCGCCGCCAGCCGTAGTTCCGACAGCGCCGAACCTGCAAATCGTGAATGCGAGCACCGGCACCTCCGGCAATGGCACGACGGTGGTGCCCGCCCTCTACCAACAGCCGGACCTTTTAGGGCCTACCGTGACGCCGGTTAAGCTCGACGGCGGCACGCCCGAAGACAATGCCGCGGAAGCGGCGACGGCCCGCAATATCGTCAACGACGTCACGGGCGGCAAAAGCATCGACCAGATCGCATCGGCCCGCGGCATGACGCGTGAACAGGTCATCGCCGCGCTGAGGTCTGGCGGGATGACAGTGTCGACCACCGACCCGACCAGCGGCAATGGCGACGTGCAGACGACGAAGATCACCGATGCCAGCGGCCGCACGGTCACGCAATACTACGACTACCAGCATGACAGCTACTATACGAGCGTCCAGCAACAACCCAACGGGGCAGCGACCACCTCACCGGTCCGCGACGGGCTCGGCCGCAAGGAGACCAGCAGCTACAATTCCGACACCGGCGCCATCACGACGCGGTACGAGGACGATCTTGGGACGGGCACGGTCACCGAGCGGACCTCGCTGCCCAATGGCGCTTCGGTGGAAACGGTGACGCCTGGCCAAGGGCCATCGCTGCCTGTAACCACCGTCACCGGTCCGGATGGCCGCAAAACCATATTGGCGTACTCCCAGGATCCGGGAGGGACCACCACGAAGGACATCAAACACGATCTCGCCGACGGAAAAAGTATCGACCAGATCGCAAAGGAAAACGGCCTCACCAACGAACAGGTGATCGCCGAATTGCAGGCCGCCGGATATCAGGTCACGACCCAGCAAGCGACGAGCGACAATGGCGACGTGCAGTCGGTCCAGATCGTCGATCCGCATACCGGCGACAAGACGGTCTACTCCTACGACTATCAGCACGACGAACGCACCGTCGTGACCACGGCCGACGGCAAGGAAACGTCGCAATCCGTCGACGGCAACGGGGGGACCCGCAACAGCGTCCGCAATACCAAGACGGGCGAGACCACGACCACGATCGTCGATCCGAAGACAGGAACCGAAACCAAGATCGTCACCGACAAGGACGGCCGGGTGACGACGACCACCACCGAGAAGATCAATGGCGGCAAGCCTGTCGAGTACGAGGTCAAGCCGAACGACAATCTGACCCTGATCGCGCGGAAATATGGCGTGTCGCTGGATGATCTCAGGCGGACGAATCCGGACCTTTTCGGTTCGTCGCGCAACCCGAACATAATCCACACGGGCGAAAAAATTACCATCGAAAACGGTACGCGCACGACCGTGGAGGTCACCTTCAACGGCTATACGCTGACCACCAAGCCCGATGGCAGCATGACGCTGCATAACGACACCACCGGCTCCGACCTGAAGATCGAGGTTGGCACGGCGCAGCAGGCGTTGGCCGAACTGCTGCTGGCAATCAACCCGCAGAGCAAAGATCCCGAACAGGCCAAGACCGACACGGTTCTCAAGACGACTCTGGAAGGTGTGCTCGGCGGGGCAAGTCCCGAGCTTGCCCAAGAAGCCGCGGACAAGCAGCAAGCAGTAAAGGATGCGATCAAGAAATATGGCGGCGGCAAGCCGGCGACACCGAATCTCGACGGCAGCGCCACATCGGTTGGCCCGTTCGGCGAGCCGCCGTCGGCTACGGCTCCGTCAGGCGGCAAATGGGTGCCGCTGATGGTCGACGGGAGCTGGCAATGGTTCGATCCGGAAGTTGCCAAGGCGATCGCCGCCGAGAACGCCGTGATAGCGCGCCTCGGCGAAGCACAGGCAAAGCCTGAGCAGAGCGGGGCGCAGCTCGACGTCTATGCGCTGGATCCCGAATACAAGGGAGCCATGAAGAGTGCCGAGACGACACTCGACAAGGTCTTGGCGCCTTATGGGCTGCAATGGCAGGCCCCGGAGCCGAAAGGCACGCTGGCCGACGCGCAAAAGCGGCTGACCACCGCCAACAACATGCTCCAGAGTGCCAGCGATGCCAGGGCCGAGTACGAGCAGGGCGAGAAGAGCCTTCTTGATGCTATTGATAAGCAGGCAACCCTGCCGGTGCTCAGCGATCCGAGCAAGCCGGCCGTAGGGACTTCCGGCGGGCCTACCCGCGAGCAAATCAACCTGCAGGGCAAAGCCGAGCACGCTGAAGTCACGCAGCTCTTCATCAACGCGGCGCTGCACACTGCGCGGGGCAATAAGGCCACGATCGACCAGATGGTGGGTACGACTGAGCTGGAGCTCGCCGGGGCCAAACCGGGAAGCCCCGAATATGCCGAAATCAAGGGCAGGCTTGACGGACTGAAAAAGCTGCAGGCGCCGGCGGCCAGCCAGGTGACACTGGCCGAGGCGTATGCGGAATTTGGAGTTGCGCAAAAAAATGCGGCCGATCTTGCCGTCAAGGCCGAGCCGATCAAGCAAGCCTTGGTCGCGCGAGCGATGCAGAGAAATCCGCATCATTTTGATTGGGACGGCTACACGAACGCAGCGGGTGAGTACACCGGCAAACTGAAATCGCAGAAAGTTATCGAGGAAAACGGGCAGCTCTATCTCGTAAACACCTATGAGAATGATGTTTTCCTCGACGATAACAACAATGACACGCCGGTCCTGAAATATGCCCTGACTTACGATCGCGGTGACAAGAATATCAGGGACGATTTCCGCAACGATCCGCTCAACAAGCAGTGGCAGCAGTTATTGGCGTCGACGCAAAGCTCGGCTTCGGCGCCGGTCTGCACGCCCCATGGAACAGGTTCGCAATCGGCGCTGGCGGCCGCCAAATCCAAGATCATCGGCGTGCAGGTCGAGCAGTTCGATGCACAGCTGCAAGATGCGAAAACCAAGCTGGTCGACGCCACGACGGCCCGCGACAAGGCGATTACCGAGCAT
>NZ_RZSL01000668.1:0-2983 GCF_003997355.1 Mesorhizobium sp. M1E.F.Ca.ET.041.01.1.1
GAAGTGCCCGCATGCCGATCTGTTCAACCGTCGGGGTCGCGCCTGGCTCGAGCAGCAGGTGCTTCCCGACGACGAGCGGACCGCTATCGCCCGCCACATCCGCGAGATCGATCGCCTGGCCGAGGATTTGGCTGACCTCGATCGCGACATCGCCCGGGAAGCGGTTGATGATGTGCAAGTCCGGCGACTTCAGACGATCACCGGTGTCAACGCCATCGTCGCGAGCGGTATCATCGCCGCCGTCGGCGACATCCGGCGGTTCCGCGAACCGCAGAAGCTGGTGAGCTACTTCGGCCTCAATCCGCGTGTGCGCCAATCCGGTCTTGGCTTGGCGCAATATGGCCGGATTAGCAAACATGGGCGTTCCCATGCCCGCGCCATGCTGGTCGAGGCCGCCTGGGCGGCGGCGAAGGCGCCCGGACCGCTCAGGGCCTTCTTCCTGCGCATCCGCAACAAGCGCGGCCATCAGGTCGCCGCCGTGGCGGTCGCCCGCAAGCTCGCGGTGTTGATCTGGCATCTGCTGACAAAAGAGCAGGACTACTTCTGGGCTCGCCCGGCGCTGGTGGCGGCAAAGCAGAGGCAGCTCGCTCTCAAGGCTGGCGCGCCGGGGGAGCGCGGTGTCGGTCGCCGCGGTTCGGCTTACGCCTACAACGTGAAGGAGTTGCGAAACAGCGAGAAAGCCGCGGCCGAGAATGCCGAGCGTGCCTACGAGCTGATGGTTCGGCATTGGCGGCCACGCGGGCCGAAGCGGCGCACGGACGCCACAAAGGAGGAACGACTATAAGGCTGCGTGGCGGCACTCTCATCCCCTACACCACTCTTTGCCACGTGGTCGTCCGTGCCGGACAAATATAGCATAGGGAATGTGCCGGCACGACCGCCGTCTCGGTCCGCTCCAGACTGGCGCCGTGCTCGACGCCGTCAAGGCGTGGCCTTGAAACCTCGCAGCCGGCCGTGCCGCCACCGCACCGGCCAGCCTTGACGGCGTCTCGACACGCTCGCACGGGAAATCCTGTGGGCCGGGACGAAGAAACAGGCTCACCTGAAGCCGAACAAAGAAACGAACAGGAGTCGAAAAAGCCAAAAAACCGAAATCAGGCTTGTCGATGTCATCCGTGGTGTAGATGATCCGGCGCACGCTTTCGGGGAAGGCGAAGAACGGCACCACGTGTTGCCAGTTGCGCCGCCAGCTCTGGGTGATCGCCGGATACCGCTGGCCCCAGTAGCCGGCGTCGAAGGCATCGAGCGCGGCCAGGCCGGCTTCGGCGTCCTTGGCCCGGTATATCGCCCGCAGCGCCGGCACGACAGGTTTGCGGTCCTTCCAGGACACGAACTCCAGCGAGTGGCGGATCAGATGCACGATGCAGGTCTGCACGACCGTTTGCGGGAAGACGGCGTTGATCGCTTCAGGAAAACCCTTCAGGCCGTCGACGACGGCGATCAGGATGTCGGCCACACCTCGGTTCTTCAACTCGTTCATGACGCGCAGCCAGAATTTGGCGCCTTCCGTCTGCTCGATCCAGATACCCAATATCTCCTTGCCGCCGTCGGGCAGGATGCCGAGCGCGATGTAGATCGCCTTGTTGCGCACGAAGCCCTCGTCGCGGACCTTGACCCGGATCGCGTCGAAGAAGACCAGGGGAAAGCAGGCGTCCAACGGCCTGTTCTGCCATTCGGCGACCTCCTCGAGCACGGCGTCGGTGACGGCCGAGATCAGGTCCGGCGAGACGTCGATGCCATAGAGTTCCTCCAGGTGGCCGCGGATCTCGCGCACGCTCATGCCGCGCGCATACATGGATACGATCTTGGCGTCGAAATCGGGAAAGCGGCGTTGATACTTAGCGATCAACTTCGGGTCGAAGGAGCCGGCACGGTCACGCGGGATCGAAAGTTCGAGCTTCGACGTGCCCGTCAGAACCGTCTTCTTCGAATGTCCGTTGCGCCGGTTCGCCAGCCCTTCGGCTTGCTCCTCGTCAAGATGATCATCCAGTTCGGCGTTCAGTATCCGCTCCGAAAGCGCCTTCTTCAGATCGTCGAGCAAACCGTCCTTGGCAAACAGTTCCTGTGGGTCGCGCCCGGCAAGCAACCGGTCCAGAAGTTCCTTCTCAATGGCCATGCGATGATTCTCCTTTCCATCATCATGGCCTCACGCACAAGATTCCTGACAGTCCCGGCGAGAAGCCGCGTGCCTATTGGCTCGCGTCACGGCGGTCCTGGACATGACTGAGGTTGCCGACGATCCGCAGGTTCGTGCGCGAGAGATGGTGGTCGAGCGGTCCGGGGCTCGCCAGATCGCACCGGCTCCGCGATTTTCTGAAACCCCTGCCTCGATCCGGTCCGCGCCGGCGCAGCCAGGTCAACCCAACAGGCAGGTCCTCATAGAACTGGGCTATGATGAAAGGAACATCGAACTCATCGTTGCGAGTGGGGCAGTCGGTACGGTAGACCTTCGTTAGCTCGGCACTATGGCAGTCTCGCGGTGCGGATCAGTTTGCATAGCGCTCTAAGCGTTCGGCCCGTCATCCTCGCTTGCACAGATCTGTTGGAACCAATCGGTAAACGCGTCCACGGCGGGGCCCGCATCAGGGGCCCTTAAAAGGTAGTACCCTTGATCTTCAAGCGTCGCAATTTCTGATAGAATCACGAGATCGCCCTGCGCTATCTCCCGTCGGAACACCTGGATCGGACAAAGTGCGACGCCATGTCCGGCCATGATGGCGCCCGTCAGAAGATTGAAATCCTGATAGATCGGCCCGCGTAGCGGCTTGATACGCGCCATGGCGGCCTTCTCGAACCATTGCGCCCAGCCATCCAAGCTTTCATCGTGCAGCAGGTCCGCGCCTTTCAATCCATTGCTGTGGAGAATCTCGGGTTTCTGCTGCACGTAGTGGGCGCTCGCCACCGGCTTGTTCATGCGTGAGAAAAGCCTGATCGACCGGCAGGCCTCGCTGTCCGCGCGGCTAAGCGTGATCAGGACATCGTG
>NZ_RZSL01000669.1:0-2983 GCF_003997355.1 Mesorhizobium sp. M1E.F.Ca.ET.041.01.1.1
ATCACCTTGTCACCGATCGCGCGGCCGATGGCTAAAGCCTCTTCATAGTCGTTGATCCATGCGTTGACGCTGCCCTCGGCCATGGCGGCGCCGTCCTGCCCGTGACCGGTCAAGCGGGTGTAGAAGAGGTTTGCGTCCAATTCGTCGGCGACGTCGTCCGGCAGCGGGCGCACCTCGCCTTTCGAGGCCGAAAAGCCATGGATGTAGACGATCGCAAGCTTCGTCTTGGCGTGAACCATCGGGTTCGCCCAGATGATTTCCTTGTCCAAGCCGTCGCGGATATTGGGCACGGCGGCTTCTTCGCGCGCCAGATATGCCTGTGGATCGTCGCCGATCACCGACGGATCGAAGCGGATTGTCGTAGAGACCGCCACACGTGGGCCGAGAAAGAAACCAGCGACAAGGATGACGGCTAGACCCAGTACCGCAAGCACGATCCGCCGCCCCATCGCCGACTCCAAGCAACAATTCTCAACCTATGGCCGCATTCGCCGGCAGGCAATCGCAGTGTTGCCGGCTTAAGGCACGCCTGAGCGGGTCTATGCGACGCGCGCTATTCTTCTTCGCATGTTGCAATCCCAAGCCTGCTGCGCAGTTTGGGTGGCATGTCTATGCCGCCTGGTCTGGAGAGGTGCCCGTCTTGCCGGGCATCTTGCGGTCGAAATTCAATGGCCGTGCCCACCAGCTCGTGGTCAGCCCGATCACCAGGCGGCCTATGGGCCGCGGCAGCTGGCCGAGCAGCTTCAAGGGCCAGCTAATGTGATAGGGGAAGGTGACTTCGAAACCGCCCTTCCGGATGCCTCGCGCCATGCGGCGCGACGCCCGGTGAACGGGCATCAGGCCCGGCATCGGCAGCATGTTCTTCTCGGTCAGCGGCGTGTCGACGAAGCCCGGATTCATCACCTGGATGCGGATGTTCATCTTGTCGAAGTCGTATTTCAGCGATTCCGCCAGGATGTTGATCGCCGCCTTGGTGCCGCCATAGGCCGCGGTGGTCGGCCAGCCGGAATAGGCAGTGACCGATCCGACCAGAACGACGTGCCCGCGCCCCCGCGCGCGCATATAATCGACCACGGGCACCAGGCCGTTGACGATGCCGAAATAATTGACGGCGAAGGAGCGGTGAAAGTCGCGCACCACAAGGTGTTCGCCCGGGGTGGCGATGTAGTTGCCGGCGTTGAAGACGGCAAGCACGATCGGCCCCATGTCCTTCTCGATCGCGGCGACCGTCCGTGCCATTCCTTCTTCGTCGGTAACGTCGCAGGGAAAAGATTCTACACGGCCGGTCATCTGCGCCGTCTCGACCAGCAGCGTGTCGACTGGATCGCTCGGCAGCGCCGTCACCGCGACTGTATAACCCTGCCTTGCGAGATCCTTGGCCAGCGCCCGGCCGAGGCCGCTGCTGCCGCCGGTGATCCAGGCGACACCGTCCTTCGGATTGGCCCGGTAGAGTGTCATTCAAAGTAGTCCTGCGAATTATCTGGGTCAGTGCTCTAGCGATGTAGAATTCGGATGAAAAGAGCGCTTTTGGGCATATCGCCGAAATGATTGGGAGCGTTGCAGCATCCGGAATGCGACTGGACCAGGCAAAATCTTGCCTTGAAACCGAAGCCTCCGGTTTCTAGGGTCTCGCCGCACGCATAAAGGAATCCTCATGCCCCGTAATGTGATCGAAGCGATCGGCAACACACCCTTGATCCGGCTCAACAAGGCTTCGGATGCAACCGGCTGCGAGATCCTGGGCAAGGCCGAATTCATGAATCCGGGGCAATCTGTCAAGGATCGGGCCGGCCTGTTCATCATCAGGGACGCCGAGCAGCGCGGATTGCTGCAGCCGGGTGGCGTCATCGTCGAAGGGACCGCCGGCAACACCGGCATCGGCCTGACGCTGGTCGCCAAGGCGCTTGGCTACCGGACTGTGATCGTCATTCCCGATACGCAGAGCCAGGAGAAAAAGGACACGATCAAGATCCTGGGAGCCGAGCTGATCGAAGTGCCGGCCGTGCCCTACAAGAACCCCAACAATTACGTGAAGCTGTCGGGACGGCTTGCCGAGCAACTGGCGCGGTCGGAGCCGAATGGAGCGATCTGGGCCAACCAGTTCGACAACGTCGCCAACCGCGACGGCCATATCCACACGACGGCGGAGGAGATCTGGACCCAGACCGGCGGCAAGGTCGACGGCTTCGTGTCGGCCGTCGGCACCGGCGGCACGCTCGCCGGCGTTGCGATCGGACTGAAGGGCAAGAGCAGCCAAGTCAAGATCGCGCTCGCCGATCCGCTGGGCGCCGCCCTCTACAGTTTCTACACCAGCGGCGAATTGAAGGCTGACGGCAGCTCGATCACCGAAGGCATCGGCCAGGGGCGCATCACCGCCAATCTCGAGGGCTTCACGCCGGACTTCTCCTACCAGATCCCGGACGAGGAGGCGCTGCCGATCATTTTCGACCTGATCCAGCAAGAGGGTCTCTGCGTCGGCGGCTCGACCGGCATCGACATCGCCGGCGCCATCCGGCTGGCGCGCGAGCTTGGCCCGGGCCACACCATCGTGACCATCCTCGCCGACTACGGCACACGCTACCAGTCGAAGCTCTTCAATCCCGAGTTCCTGCGCGGCAAGAACCTGCCGGTGCCGGGCTGGATGGAAGAGAAGGCCGATATCTCGGTGCCGTTCGAAAAGGTGACGTGATGGGGCAGAGGACCGAAGCGCTGTTTCGCGACGACGCCTATCTGAAGACGGCGGAGGCGCAGGTCGTTGCCATCAACGACCGCGGCGGCGTTCTTCTTGATCGGACCATCTTCTACGCCACTTCGGGCGGACAGCCCGGCGATACCGGCGTGTTCGAACGCGCCGACGGCAGCCGCATCGCGATCGCCGCCACCATCACCGGCGAGACCAAGGACGAGATCATCCATGTGCCGGCGCCTGAACAGGCGTTGCCGGCGGTTGGCGAAAAAGTGAGGCTCGCAGTCGATTGGGAAC
>NZ_RZSL01000066.1:0-17768 GCF_003997355.1 Mesorhizobium sp. M1E.F.Ca.ET.041.01.1.1
GCCAGGACATCGGCGCCCTCGACGTGCTCGAGCGCTACCAGCAGTGGCGCCGCTTCGACACGCTGCAGATGGGCATCACCACCGATGTGCTGAACCGGCTGTTTTCCAACGACATCGGCCCGCTGCGCGCCGTGCGCGACATCGGCCTCGGCCTTGTCGAACGGATGCCCGGGCTCAAGGATTTCTTCATCCGCCAAGCCTCGGGCCTGTCGGGCGACACGCCGCGGCTGCTCAAGGGTGAAGCGATCTAGCGTCTCACAATTGGCCGAGGCCTACACGACGTCGTCATCCACGGGCGGAGCGACGCGAAGCGGAGCGCAGACCCGAGGATCCATTCCGTGACTTTGATCGTAGGGTGCAGCGGAGCAGAATTCTGTATCGCTGCAACGCCTATAGGTAACGGAATGGATTCTATGGTCTGCGCCGCGTCGCTTCGCTCCTTGCTCCGCCATAGAATGACGACGTGAGGGGCGTTTCGGCCAATCACGAAAGCAGGCGATCCGGCCGCCACAGCTTCAGCTCAATTCACCTCGAACCCGAGCTTCTGCCGCAGCCTCAGCATCCGCTGGTCGGCGATCCGCAGGCGTTGCTCGCCGCCCTGCGCCACGCGGTTCAACATCCTGAGCAGATCGTCCCGCTCATGCGGATCGAGGCGCTCGCGCAGGAACGGCGCCAGCTTGTCGATGACGATCGTCGTGTCGTCGATCTGCGCGGCGGCCCATTTGGCGTAGACGACGGCCTCGTCGGTCTTTTTCCGGCTGTCCGCAATTCCAGCAATCACCTCCCGCAGCGCGGCCTCGCGCCCCGGCAGGATCGGACCATGTTCCGAAACGATCGCGGTGATCAGCGTCGCGGCCGCGACGACGGGGTCGTCGATCGCCGTCAGCGGCGAGAGTGCCGCCTGCTTGCGCAGCTTCTTGCGGCGGATGTTCCCCTGCACGCGTCCGACGACGTCGGCGACCTCACGCGCGGCCTCGTTCATGGCCTTCATCCGGTACCACCAGATGGCCGCGGCGCCGAGCACGCCAAGGATAGCGATCAGGAAAGGCATGCCGAATTCCCCCAAAAACCCGGCAACGATAGGAGAAGTGTGGCATCGCTTCAACACGCGACAGTTGCGGCGATGAAGAAACTCCTAATGCATGTCGGCCAAAAGCGTGCAGCGGTTTCGGCCGGCATCCAGCAAGACAAAGGCCTGCGCAATCGCCATACGCTGGCATCATGACCCCGGTATGTCGTAGATGGCCCTGACTTCGACGGTGCCGAGCTCGGCGAGCGGAATCCCGGCGGCGATGTCCAGCGCCTCGTCGAGGTCCGCCGCTTCGATCATGACGAAGCCGAGCAACTGTTCCTTGGTCTCGGCGAACGGCCCGTCGGTGACGAGCTTCCTGCCCTTGCGCCGGCGCACGGTCTTGGCCGTCTTTACCGATTGCAGCGCCTGCGCCGCGATCAGGTAGCCCTTCTTTTCCAGTTCTCTGTCGTAGGCGAGCGAATCGGCGTCGAGCTTTGCCGCCTCGCCGCGCGACAGGGCGTGGAGCTTTTCTTCCTCGTGATAGACGAGACAAAGATATTTCATCGTGTTCTTCCCGTGATTGCGATAATGACATTCGCCGGGCAACGGCCGCAGCCGGCTGCCCGCCGGCGATCCGGCCCAGAGCAATTCCAGGAAAAGTGTGTAACGGTTTTCCGTCCGGAATTGCGTAAAAACAAAGGCTTAAGCTGAGCCGGCGATTCCATGAAAAGCTGAACCGGGCTACGAGCCCGGTATGTGGTAGACGGCGCGCACTTCCAGCATGCCGATTTCGGCAAGCGGGCTGGTCGAGGCGATCTCGATGGCCTCGTCGAGGTCGCAGGCCTCGATCATGACGAAGCCGAGCAATTGCTCCTTGGTCTCGGCGAAGGGACCATCGGTGACGAGCGTCTTGCCCTTGCGCCGGCGCACGGTCTTCGATGTTGTTGCCGATTGCAGCGCTTGCGCGATGATGAGGCGCCCGCTTTTCTCCAGCCCCTTGTTGTAGGCGATCGCTCTGGCGTCGAGCTTCGCCAGCCCTCCGCTGCCAAGCGCATGAAGTTCGGCTTCCTCACCGTAGACAAGGCAAACATATTGCATCTCTATCTCCTCTGCTGGGCCGGATCATAGGACGACGCGATCAAGCTGCTGCCAGCCAGGCTCGCTTGCGCTGCGGCATGGTCGAGCAGGCCGATGGCGAGCCCGATGACGGCGACAGCCACGAGCAGGCGGCCAAAGCCCGAAGGCGGCACCTCGGCCCAGTCGGTTTCTTGTCGGAACATTCTTTTGCGAGCGGAAAACAGCGTATCCATTTTGAGCCTCCATCCGGCCATCATTTGCGTGGCCGCCCACAGGACGGCCGGACCCCGGGCAAGTCGACATTTTTGCACATGCATTTTTTTGTCGTCCGATGGCGATACCGCGCGCCGGTGTGAAAGCGCGGTGGCCTTCACGCCGGCGCGCGCTATAGTTGGCCGGGCTTTGATCACGCTCAACCGAGGAGGATTTCATGGACCGCACCGCAAACGCCGTCTGGAAAGGCAATCTGAAAGAGGGCAAGGGCACGCTGGATACGCAGAGCGGGACCTTGAAAGGCACGCCCTATTCCTTCAAGGCGCGCTTCGAGGACGAGAGCGGCAAATCGGGCACCAATCCGGAAGAGCTGATCGCGGCGGCGCATGCCGGCTGCTACGCCATGCAGCTCTCGCACTTCCTGGCCGAGAACGGCACGCCGGCGGCCGAGCTCGACGCCGAGGCGGTGGTGACGCTGGTGCCCGGCACCGGCATCACCGGCAGCGCCATCACCCTGGTCGGCAAGGTGCCGGGCATCGACGCGGCGAAGTTCAAGGAACTCGCCGAAAAGGCCAAGGCCGAATGCCCGGTGTCGAAAGCGCTCGGGGCGATCAAGGTTTCGCTCGACGCCAGGCTGGGGTGAGCGCTGGCGAAAGCCGCTATCGGTTTGGAGCGCACTATTTCAGGCGCTTGCGCCGCCCCTCATCCCCCTTCCGGGACCTTCTCCCCGTATAGTAACGGGGAGAAGGAGCGCGCCGCGACTTCTCCGCGACCCTGTTGCGGCGCTGGCGATTGGCGAAACCGCCGGCGATAGCGCCCCTCTCCCCGTCACTATACGGGGAGAGGATGCCGGCAGGCAGGTGAGGGGCAGCGCCAACGCCGGAGGACGATGCGTTTCTTGCGACCTACTGTCCGCCGCCCAGCGCCCCGATCTTAGCGCGCAATGCCGCGACCTCCTCCTCTAGCGCCCGCACCCGCGCTTCGAGGTCGGAATCCGATGACGTCGCCGGCTGCCACGGCGCCGCAACCGCTACCGCCGTCGTTTCCACCGGCCCACTCAACAGATGCACATAGCGCTCCTCGCGCTGCCCGGGCGCGCGTTCGAGCAGTTGCACAAGCGGCGGGCGGCGGCCGATCAAAAGGTCGAGATTGTCGCGAAGCTCTTCGATCGTCCCAAAGCGCGCCATGCGCTCCGCGCGCGCCAGCAATTCATGCGCCGTCTGCGCGCCGCGCAACAGCAGCAAACCGACGATGGCGATCTGCGGCGTCGTCAGCGAAAAGCGCTGCGCCATCAGATGCTCGTAGCGCTCGACGCGCGAAGCGAAGGCCTGGCGCACCAGGCCCTTCTGCTCGAGCGTGCTCAGCGCCCGCCTGATCTCCGTCAGCTCCAGCGCCATCACCGGCTCGCGCGCCGTCTTCTGGTTGGCGGCTTGATGCGCGCCGTTGAGCGTCAGCGGATAGACGTCCGGCGTCAGCTCCTTCTTCTCGATCAGAGAGCCGAGCACGCGCGCTTCGGTGGCAGAGAGGACGGGGAGATCGGTCATGTGAGCTATCCTTTTGAGTCCGGAGGGACAGCACCCCCCTCTGTCCTGCCGGACATCTCCCCCGCAAGGGGGGAGATCGGCAGCTTCAGCGCCGTTCGTCCATTCTTGCAACGTTGAAGATTAGCGAAAGCGGGAAAGACAGCCAATCTCCCCCCTTGCGGGGGAGATGTCCGGCAGGCCAGAGGGGGTGCGAAGGGTCGCGACAGCAACAATTTGCCGCTAAATCCTTCTCTCCACCATCATCTTCTTGATCTCGGCGATCGCCTTGGCGGGGTTAAGCCCCTTCGGGCAGGTCTGCGCGCAGTTCATGATGGTGTGGCAGCGATAGAGCCGGAACGGGTCTTCCAGATTGTCGAGCCGCTCGCCCTTGGCCTCGTCGCGGCTGTCGATCAGCCAGCGATAGGCCTGCAGCAGCGTCGCCGGGCCAAGATAGCGCTCGCCGTTCCACCAGTAGCTCGGGCATGATGTCGAGCAGCAGGCGCACAGGATGCACTCGTAGAGCCCGTCGAGCTTTTCGCGGTCCTCATGGCTCTGCAGCCATTCCGTCGCGGGCGTCGGCGAGACCGTCTTCAGCCACGGTTCGATCGAGGCGTGCTGGGCATAGAAATTGGTGAGGTCCGGCACGAGGTCCTTGATCACCGGCATATGCGGCAGCGGATAGACCTTCACCGCGCCGGAGATGTCGTCGCAGCCTTTGGTGCAGGCCAGCGTGTTCGAGCCGTCGATGTTCATGGCGCAGGAGCCGCAAATGCCTTCGCGGCAGGAGCGGCGCAGCGTCAGCGTCGGGTCGATCTTGTTCTTGATCCAGAGCAGCGCATCCAGAACCATCGGCCCGCAATCGTCCATGTCGACGAAATAGGTGTCCATGCGCGGATTCTCATCGTCGTCCGGCGACCAGCGGTAGATGCGGTATTCGCGAAGGTTGGTGGCGCCCTCCGGCTTCGGCCAGGTCTTGCCCTGCTGGACTTTCGAATTCTTGGGAAGCGTGAGTTCGACCATTACCTGCGGTCCTTTCGGATGACGAGCTTCAGCCCGGACCAGATTTCACTGACGGCGGCGACCTTGACGTCGACGAGGTCGCGCTTGAGCGCCTCGGCGCGGATGACGCCGTCGGTGACGTCCGTCGGCACTTTCGATGCCTTCTTCGGCCAGGAAACCCAGACCATGCCGTCGCGCTTGATCGCCGTCTCGATGCCGGCAAGGCCGTCCTCGATCTCGGCGCGCTGCCGGGTGAAGGCATGCACGGCATCGTATTTCTGATTCCCTGAGATCGATGACCATTCAGGAAGCCGATCGACCCCGGCAAACGCCACGGCTTCGGCCAGGTCGCCGAGCTCCGGCGGCAGCGCGATGAAGGCGGCGACCATGCCGTCCTTCAGGCCGAGCTTGGCCGGAAGGGACGTGCCGGAATATCCCGCGGCCGCCAATGCCATGGTCAGTACACCCTGGCCTTCGGCGCGATCTTGGCCGGGTTGATGCCGCCGTCTTTTTCCGGCAGCAGCGTGTCGGTATGCACCGGCCGGTAGGTGAGCGTCACCTTGCCGTCCTCGCTGACGCGGGCCAACGTATGCTTGCGCCAGTTGGCGTCGTCGCGATCCGGGAAATCTTCCCGCGCGTGCGCACCGCGGCTCTCCTTGCGCGCCGCGGCGCCATGGACCGTGGTGATGGCGTTCGCCATCAAATTCTCCAGCTCCAGCGTCTCGACCAGGTCGGAGTTCCAGATCATCGAGCGGTCGAACACTTTTATGTCCTTGAGCTCACCCCAGATCGCGGAAATGCGCTTGCAGCCATTGTCCAGCGAGTCCTGGGTGCGGAACACCGCCGCGTCCTCCTGCATCGCCTTCTGCATCTTTTCGCGCACATCGGCCGTTGGCGTCGAGCCGTTGGCATGACGCAGCCGGTCGAAGCGATCCATGATCTTTTCGACCGAAGCCGCGTTGGGCGAAGGGATCGGCGAGTTGCGGTCGATCACCTCGCCGGCCCTTATCGCCGCGGCACGGCCGAAGACGACCAGATCGATCAGCGAATTCGAGCCCAGCCGGTTGGCGCCGTGCACCGAAGCGCAGGCGGCCTCGCCCACTGCCATCAGCCCGGGCGATACGCGATCCGGACTCCTCGCCGCCGGGTTGAGCACTTCGCCCCAGTAATTGGTCGGCACGCCGCCCATATTGTAGTGGACCGTCGGCAACACCGGGATCGGCTCCTTGGTCAGGTCGACGCCGGCGAAGATCTTTGCCGACTCCGAAATGCCCGGTAGCCTTTCATGCAGAACGGCCGGGTCGAGATGGTCGAGATGCAGGAAGATGTGGTCCTTCTTCGGCCCGACGCCGCGGCCTTCGCGGATCTCCAGCGTCATGCAGCGCGAGACCACGTCGCGGGAGGCAAGGTCCTTGGCCGACGGCGCATAGCGTTCCATGAAACGCTCGCCCTCGGAATTGACGAGATAGCCGCCCTCGCCGCGCGCACCTTCGGTGATCAGGCAGCCGGCGCCGTAAATGCCGGTCGGATGGAACTGCACGAACTCCATGTCCTGCAGCGCAAGCCCGGCACGTGCGGCCATGCCGCCGCCGTCACCAGTGCAGGTGTGCGCCGATGTGGCGGAGAAATAGGTGCGGCCATAGCCGCCGGTCGCCAGCACCACCATCTTGGCCGAGAAGCGATGGATGGTGCCGTCGTCCAGGTTCCAGGCGACGACGCCGGTGCAGGTGCCGTCCGGCTCCATGATCAGGTCGAGCGCGAAATATTCGATGAAGAACTGCGCGTTGTTCTTCAGCGACTGGCCGTAAAGCGTGTGCAGCATGGCATGGCCGGTGCGGTCGGCGGCCGCGCATGTGCGCTGCACCGGCGGACCCTCGCCGAAATTCATCATCATGCCGCCGAATGGCCGCTGATAGATCTTGCCCTCTTCGGTGCGCGAGAACGGCACGCCGTAATGCTCGAGCTCGTAGACGGCGGCGGGCGCCTGCTGGACCATGTATTCCTGGGCGTCGATGTCGCCCAGCCAGTCCGATCCCTTGACGGTATCGAACAGATGCCACTGCCAATTGTCGGGGCCCATATTGGCGAGCGAGGCGGCGATGCCGCCTTGCGCCGCCACCGTGTGCGAGCGGGTCGGGAACACTTTGGTGATGCAGGCCGTGCGCAGGCCCTGCTCGGCCATGCCGAGCGTGGCGCGCAGCCCGGCGCCGCCGGCGCCGACGATCACGACATCGAATTTGTGATCGACAAAAGTGTAGGCGGAAGCCGTTTTGTTTGCGTCCTTGGCCAAGACTTCAGCCTCCGAATGCCAGTTTGAGCAGGGCGAAGAGCGAGGCGACGCCGACTGCTACTGAGAAGAATGTGTTGAGGGCGATCAGCGCCAGCTTCATGCCTTCGCCATGCACGTAGTCCTCGATGATCACCTGCATGCCGAGCCGCATGTGATAGAGGCCGGAGATCAGCACCAGCGCCAGCACGAGCGCCACGAACGGATTGGCGAGCGAAGCCCGCACGTCCGCATAGCCGTGGCCGTTGACCGCGATCAAAAAGCCGACGAAGAACAGGATGAGCGGGATATTGGCAATCGCGGTCAGCCTCTGGCGCCAGAAATGGCCGGTGCCTTCGCGGGCCGAGCCCAGGCCGCGCACCTTGCCGAGCGGCGTGCGCATGTCGGTGTTCTTCGCGCTCATCAGAAAGCTCCCCGCGCCGTATAGCCGGCGATCCAGATCAAAAGCGTGAGCACGATCGAGCCGGCGAGCGTCGCCCAGGCGATCTTCGAGGCGGTGTGTTTCTCGAGCCCCGCTCCGGTGTCCCACACAAGGTGGCGCAGCCCGCCCAGCATGTGGTGCATCAGCGCCCAGGTGTAGCCGAAAAGGACCAGCCGGCCGAGCCAGGAGCCGAAGGCCCAGTCGACCCAATCGAACGCGGCCTGCGAGCTCGACGCCGCGATCAGCCATGCCGCCACCAAGAGCGTGCCGAAATACAGCGCGCCGCCGGTGATGCGGTGGATGATCGACATCGTCATCGTGATCGGCGGCCGGTAGATCGTCAGATGCGGCGATAGCGGCCGTTCACGTCTGGCAACTGCGTGGGTGGCTGGTGATTTGCTCATGGCTCCCCCAGTTCGGCGTCCCGAAGCCTCGAAGGGCGCGGCTTTTGCCGTCTCCATATATGGCTTCGGATAGGCGGTTTCTAATGCTCTTTTTGCACCGCGTCAAAGCCGGAAAATCGTTTTGGAAACATCATTTAGTCTGACAAAAGGCGGCGATTCCGCTTCAATCGATTAGCGCGCGATGCGAAGCCGGCGCAGTGTGGTATGCCGATGAAGATTGACCTCGCTACCGTCTGCAGGTGAGTGGCCTCGAACCCTTCTTCATGACCAGCGCTTCGCCCCCGTCGATCACGATTGCGTCATGCGTCGCCGCTTGGTAGCGGCTGCTCTGGTTGGGGGGCGACGCCGCAAACTCCTCGGTCCAACCATCCGGTCCTGCCACACGCAGCGACGTGCCGAGATTCTGGATGGAGATCATGCCGCCATTGCCGCATTTGTAGGTGGCCATGCCGATACTTGATCGCGGCAAGGTAAGGTCGGTAGTGATCTTGGTCGCAGATGCCGCAGGCGTTGCCGATGCTGCAGGCGGTGCAGGTGCCGGAGACGCCGCGGGTGCGGTGGACTGCTGAGCCGAAGCAGGCGCGACCGTAGTCGATGCCGCTTTCGGCGCGCCGTCCTGCGACACGCAGCCTGCGGCAACGAGAAACAGCGGGATACCGAGCAACACCCGAACCCTGTGGCCATATGTCATGTGCTGCACCTTTCGTGCGCGGCACGCTAGCCACGCGGCACGGCAAGATCAAGTTCACCCCGAGTCAGCAGGTCGGGGCAGGCGAGCCGCTTGATGCCTGCGTGGCTTGGGCCTTCTCACCAGAATTAACCATATTCATTAAGATCCGGCACCGAAGGCGGTCCGCCTCTTAACAAAGGTTAAGAAAGGGTTAATTTCTGATTCGGACGAAGTCCGGGCCGTGGCCTTGAGGTCGCGCCGGTGAACGGAGGACAAAATGCGTTCGAATTCAGTGCTGGCTTGCCTTGCGGCGATTGCGGCGATGGCCGTCGCTTTTGCCACGCCGTCGGAAGCTGGCTTGCGCCACCACGACCGCGTCTATGCCGATTCCTTCGGCAATCTCGTCATCGACAGCGCCGCCGGCTACAAGCGCATCATCGTCGGCGAGGGCAGGCACGCCAAGGAGCTCTCGAACTTTACCGGTGCCGGCCAGCCCGACGTCATCTACGACTCCGACGATGCCGGCGCGCCGGGCTGCTACCAGCCGCCGGTGTTCGTGAAGGGCCGCTCCTATATGTACGGGCTTTCCGACGGCGAGATGCCCAACCTCAGCCCTTGCCGCTGAGCGCCTTGGCCTGCCGCATCACGAGTCCGGGCGATACGCGCACGCAGTCGCGGCCGGCATTCTTGGCCGTGTAAAGGGCCTCATCGGCGCGCCGCAGGAGATCTGAAAAACCCTCGTCCGCGGCAAGCTCGGCGACGCCGAAGCTCGCGCTGCAGCGATGATCGACGGACAGGCCGTCGATCGGCAAAGTGCCGAACGCGCTGCGCGCGCCCTCCGCGAACAGCCGTGCGGCGGCAAGATTGGTGCCGGGCAGGATGATGGCGAACTCCTCGCCGCCGATGCGGCCGGCGACATGATGTTCGGCCGCCGCCTCGCGCAGCAGGCCTGCAAAGGTCTCGATGACGCGATCGCCGCTGGCATGGCCGTAGCTGTCGTTGATGGCCTTGAAGTGGTCCAGATCGGCAATGACCAGCGCCACCGGAACACCCTGGCGCACGGCGTCCCGCAAGGCGAGCTCGGCATGACGTTCGAAACCGCCGCGATTGAGCAGCCGTGACAGCGTGTCGATCTCCGATTTCGACGTCGCCTCGGCCAGCACGTCGCGCACCAGCAGGGCGAGCGCAAGCAGCGCCAACGCCAGGCCGAACACGGTGCCGAGCGACTGCGACACCAGCGCATAGCCCGTCTGCACGTAGGATTGCGGATCGGCGCCCCATCCTCCGAGCGCGCCGGCGATGAACGGCTTCGAGGCGAACTGCACGGCGCTCGCCGCCAGCACCGCCATCAGCGCGTAATCGAGCCGCCCGAGCCTCTGCCTTGCCGAGAGAACGATGCCGAGGGCGGCAAACTGCATGGCGGCATAGGGAAGCTGATAGGCCATCATGCGGGTGAGCGAGTGGCGCGGCAGATCCTGCACCAGATAAACGGCGACCGAGGCGACAGCCAGGAAGAACAGCATCGGCGCCCAGGGCGGGCTCACGCCATATCTATAGGCAAGCCCGCCATTGAAGGCGATGGTCGCGCCGAGGAAGACGGCGAAGGCGGCGACGACCGGCAGCCGGGCGTCGGCAAAGGCGGGGATGCTGAATTCGATGGCGAAATAGGCCATGCCGAGCACATAGCTGAAGGCCAGCCAGTGCGCCGACACGCGCCCGACGTCATGGATGGCGATCGCCATGAAGGCCGTCGCCAGCAGCCCGGCGACGGACAGATTGATCATCAGGATGAAATCAGCGCTGCCCATGTTCCTTCGATGCCCCTCGGACAGAAAACCATCGACGGGCGAAAAAGCCGTTAACGCAGGCCGCTGATTCAGCCGACGCTGACCGCTGCTGGCACGAAGGCGGTTTCAGGCCGCTCGTAGGAGAGACGGACGCTGTCGCGGCCGTTCCTCTTGGCCTTGTAGAGCGCCTCGTCGGCGCGCCGCATCAGCGGCATCAGCCTTTCGTTGCCGGTGCGGGCGGCGACGCCGAAGCTCGCGGTCAGCCTGATGCCGGAGGGAAGCCCATCGACCGCGCCCGCCGAATAATAGGCGCGGATCGCTTCCGCGAACAACCGCGCCGAGGCGAGATCGCTGAGCGGCAGGAGCACGGCGAACTCCTCGCCGCCGATGCGGCCGGCAGCGCCCCGCGTGCCCGTGGCAAAACGCAGCTTGGCGGCGAAATCGACGATCACCCTGTCGCCCGCCTCATGGCCGTGCTGGTCGTTGAGCGCCTTGAAGTGATCGAGATCGGCAAGCACCAGAGCGACGGGGGATCCTGTTTTGGCGCATTGATCGAGCAGAAGCGCTGCCCGTTCCTCGAAACCCCGGCGGTTGAGCAGCCCCGACAGCGGGTCGGTATGGGTTTCCGCCTTCAGACCCTTCATCACATCGAGCGCCGCCGCCGTGAACAGGGAGAGCGCCGTCAAGAGCGATAAAAGCGCATGCGAGAGCAGCGCCGTCGTCCAATAGGACGAGCCGTAGAAGCCGTCATAGCTTGAGAACGGACCATGCGCGATGACGACGATCAGGGTACGGGCGATGAAGTTCAGCCCGGAAAGCAGCGACAGCACGAACAGGATTTTTTCGGTCGGCCCATTGTTGCGCACTGCCCTGAGCTCGGCGGCGACCAGCAGGCTCAAGGCGCCGAAACCGAAATTCATGGCAAGCACGCGCCAGGTGAGATCGGGCTGGACGAACATGAACCATGAGAAGGCGGCGAGCCCGCCGCCGGTCATGATGCCGATGCCGATACAGGGCACGCGCCGGCCGAAGCGCGCGACGATGGCGCTGGAAAGGCAGCATGCGGCGATCGTGAAGCATATGTTGGAGATCAGCTTGGTCGCCACGACGCCGACCGGAAGCGTGAAATATTGCAGCAGGAAGCCCGAGGCCGACAGGCAATAGCTCGCCGCCAGCGCCGCCAGATACGGGCGGTGGCGCTGATAGAACCACAGCACGAGGAACGCGGCGCCAAGCGCCAGCGCTATCGTCGGGTTGAGCAGCGCTATGAGCAGACCGGTGTCCAACGGACCGTGACTTTCCCCAAACTTACCCTGGGGGAGATGCTAGTCCGGAAGCGCAAACAAGCAGTTAAGCGGAAGCTGACGCAGGTGCAATCTTGCTTCGGCCTAAAGCATGTCTCCCGAAAGTGGGAGCCGGTTTCGGGACCAAGACATGCGTAAAATCAAAAACCTAAAGCGCACGGAGCGAATCTGAAAGATCGCGACGCGCTTTAGCGTGAAAAACCCCGAACCGCGACGCGGTCCGGGGTTCGGTGACGGGATAGCCGCGGTGTCCTATTTCCAGTCGCGGATGTCGACGAAGTGGCCGGCGATCGCCGCCGCCGCCGCCATGGCCGGCGACACCAGATGGGTACGGCCCTTGAAGCCCTGCCGGCCCTCGAAATTGCGGTTCGAGGTCGAGGCGCAGCGCTCATGCGGCTTCAGCCGGTCGTCATTCATGGCCAGGCACATCGAGCAGCCCGGCTCGCGCCAGTCGAAGCCGGCGGCGACGAAGATCTTGTCGAGACCCTCGGCTTCCGCCTGCTCCTTGACCAGTCCGGAGCCCGGCACGATCATCGCGTTGACGCGCGGATTGACCTTCTTGCCCTCGACCACCTTGGCGGCGGCGCGCAGATCCTCGATGCGGCCATTGGTGCAGGAGCCGATGAAGACACGGTCGAGCGCGATGTCGGTGATCTTGGTTCCCGGCGTCAGCCCCATATAGTCGAGCGCGCGCAGCTTGGACGTGCGCTTGTTCTCGTCGGCGATATCGGCCGGATTGGGCACGGAGCCCTGCACCGAGACGACGTCCTCGGGCGAGGAGCCCCAGGAGACGATCGGCGGCAGTTTTTGCGCGTCGAGCACGACCACCTTGTCGAAATGCGCGCCTTCGTCGGAATGCAGCGTCTTCCAATAGGCGAGTGCCGCGTCCCATGCCGCGCCCTTCGGCGCGCGCGGCTTGTCCTTGACATAGGCGAAGGTGGTCTCGTCCGGCGCGATCAGCCCGGCCCGCGCCCCGCCCTCGATCGACATGTTGCAGATCGTCATGCGGCCTTCCATCGACAGCGAGCGGATCGCTTCGCCGGCATATTCGATAACGTAGCCGGTGCCGCCGGCGGTGCCGATCTCGCCGATGATGGCAAGGATGATGTCCTTGGCGGTGACGCCTTCCGGAAGCTGGCCGTCGACACGCACCAGCATGTTCTTGGCCTTGCGCTGGATCAGCGTCTGCGTCGCCAGCACATGCTCGACTTCCGATGTGCCGATGCCATGCGCCAGCGCACCGAAAGCGCCGTGCGTCGAGGTGTGGCTGTCGCCGCAGACGATGGTCATGCCGGGCAGCGTAAAGCCCTGCTCCGGGCCGATGATGTGGACGATGCCCTGGCGGACGTCGTTCTCGGAGTAATATTCGATGCCGAAATCCTTGGCGTTCTTGGCCAGCGCCTCGACCTGGATGCGGCTTTCCTCGTTCTTGATGCCGAACTTGCGCTCGGGCGAGGTCGGCACATTGTGATCGACCACGGCCAGCGTCTTTTCGGGATGCCGGACCTTTCTGCCGCTCATGCGCAGGCCTTCGAAGGCCTGCGGGCTGGTGACCTCGTGGACGAGGTGGCGGTCGATATAGAGCAGGCAGGTGCCGTCGTCCTGGCGGTCGACGACGTGGTCGTCGAATATCTTGTCGTAGAGGGTGCGCGGTGCGCTCATGTGCGTAAATCCGTCGATTTCGAAAAATGGGAGAAGCCGGCGCCGGAGCATGCAGGCCCGGCAAGGCGACGAGGCGGTGTCGCCTTAGCGAAGTCGGCTGGTCAGCGCGCCGCAGACACGCGCGGCGAATCGCGACGGCAGGCGCTTCCTGTCCTGCAGCACGAAACCCTTGTAGGCCGGATCGCCGAAAAGCTCTTCCATGGCGGGGTAAATAGCAATGTTTTGGCTTTTCGGCAATTGGCGCGACGCCCTTCTCCCCTTGTGGGAGAAGGTGTCGCCGAAGGCGACGGATGAGGGGTGCTCCAGGGAAAGCCAGCGTCTCACTCCGCTGGAACACCCCTCATCCGTCTCGGCGCTATCGCGCTGATCCACCTTCTCCCACAAGGGGAGAAGGGGGCGCCGCGCTCACAACACCTCGAACACAAACGTCTTCACCAGCGCATCCGGATCGCCGATCGCGTAGCAGCGGAACCATGGGCTTTGCTCGACCAGCCGCCACTTCCTCGCCTGCGTGAGATCGTCGAACACAGCCTGAAATCCGCCGCTCTCGAAAACCTGGTCGCGCACGGTGAAGATGGCGTGGCCGCCGCTCTTCGTGACGCGCACCAGCTCGTGCAGGCCGGAGGCCGGCGCGTGGCCGATGGTGAAGACGCCGGTCGAGAAGAAGGCGCGGAAATGCCTGTCCGGCCAAGGCAGCGGACCACCGAGCATCGCCTTCTTCAGCTCGCCATAGGCCTGGCGGCTGCCGGCGAGCTTCAGCATGTCGTCGGAAAGGTCGAGCCCGGCGATATCGCCATAGCCCAGCGCCTTCAGCGACGGCCCCGACAGGCCGGTGCCGCAGCCTGCATCGAGCAGTGGGCCATCGCCCGTCGGCACATAGCGCGCCACCCAGGCGGCGATGAGGAACGGCAAGAGATAGCCGAGCGAGGCGGTTTCGCTGTCATAGGTCGCCGCCCATTCGGCATAGGCCTTGGCGAGCGCTTCCGGCGTATCGGCCGTATAGACGGAATCCAATGCCGCATTGGCCTTGTCGAAATTCATGGATCGGTTCCTCCTCACCGGATGCAGGCCGTGCAAAAGCGCGGCGGCGCGGGAAGACGGCATGCGTCCGGTAACGACAAACCGGGATCGTAGCGCGGTCTTCGCCGGGCCGCTATGCCTCGTTCTGCCGGCGCAGCCGCTGCTCCAGCGCTCTCAGCGCCAGCGACAGGCCGACGGTCAGGATGAGATAGATGTAGGCGACGATCGAATAGGTCTCGAAGAAGCGAAAGGAACCGGCGGCATAGACCTTGCCCATCTGGGTGATGTCGGCGACGCCCAGCACCGAGACCAGCGAGGAATCCTTGACCATGGCGACGAAGTCGTTGCCGAGCGGCGGCAGGATGGTGCGGATCGCCTGCGGGAAGACGATCAGCCGGAAGCGCTGCACGCGCGTCAGGCCGAGCGCCTTGGCGGCTTCGATCTGACCCTTCTCGACCGACTGGATGCCGGCCCGAAAGACTTCCGAGATGAAAGCCGAATAGCCGATGGTGAGCGCCATGATGGCGCGCCAGAGCAGTGAGACGTCGCGCACCAGGAGTTCGCCCATGAAGCCGGCGCTCTGCAGCGGCGCCGTCAGCGCGTTCCACCCCGCGACGAAGGCCGGCGCCCCGGCAAAGGCTATCCAGAACAGGAGCACCAGGATCGGCACGCCGCGGATGATCTCGACATAGAAGCGCGCGACCTGCCGCAGCCATTGCGAACCGGACAATGCCATCAGCGCGATGCCGAGGCCAAACGCCGAAGCCAGCGCGAAGGCGACGACCGTGACGAAGATGGTGATGCCGATGCCCTTGGCGACGGTGGCGAAGACCTGGGCGTAGAGGTCGCTCGCGGCGATCGCCAGCGCCGCGATCAAGGCGAGCACAAGGGCGGCGGCCAGCCACCAGGGGAACTCGGATTTGGCGGTGGAGGTTGCGGCGGGCATCAGGCGGCGTCGACGGCATAATTGTTAATGCCGCGTTCCGGCACACCCCCCTCTGCCCTGCCGGGCATCTCCCCCGCAAGGGGGGAGATCAGATGTCGCTGCGGCTTTCGCCAATAACCGACGTTGAGGGAAAGGCGCCGTGGATCAAGCTGCCAATCTCCCCCCTTGCGGGGGAGATGTCCGGCAGGACAGAGGGGGGTGGGAAGGAATGAGGCTTTCGCGGCTTTCCGCCCGTAGCCGTTGCGCACCGCCCGCGCCAAAACGAGCTACTGCCCCATCTTGTAATCAAGGAACCACTTCTTGTTCAGCGCATCGAGCGTGCCGTCGGCCTTGAGCGCGGCGATCGCGGCGTTGACCGGCTTCACCAGGTCCGAGCCCTTCGGGAAGATGAACCCGAAGTCCTCGGTGCCCAGCGGCCCGCCGATCAGCTTGAGCTTGCCCTCGGAAGCATCGACATAGCCCTTGCCGGCGGTGCCGTCGGTGAGCACGACATCGACGTCGCCCGACTTCAGCGCCTGCACGGTGGCGCCGAAAGTCTCGAACAGTTTTATCCGCGGGTTCTGCTCGTTGCCGTCGAGCACGCTGTAGACGGCGGTGTAGAAGGGCGTGGTGCCGGGCTGGGCGCCGATCAGCCCGTCCTTGAAGGCGCCGAAGCTCTTGGCGTCGGTGAAGCGGTTCTCGTCGCCGCGCACCAGCATGAACTGCTCCGAACGCATATAGGGGTCGGAGAAGTCGACCTTCTCCTTGCGGTCTTCCTTGATGGTGATGCCGGTCATGCCGATGTTGTACTGGTTGTCGGAAACCGCCTGGATCATCGCGTCCCAGGAGGTGTTCTGGTACTCGACCTTGAAGTTCAGCCGCTTGGCGATCTCGTCCATCGCGTCATACTCCCAGCCGATCTGCTTGCCGGTTTTCTTGTCGATGAACTGCAGCGGCGGATAGGCGTTCTCCGTCACCACCACGACCTTCTTGCCACCGAGATCGGGCAGCGTATCGGCGAGCGCCGCGACGGGCGCGAGAAGGCAGGCCACCATGGCGGCCAGCAACAGTTTCGACTTGATCATGACAAACTCCCCGAATGTGATTGGCCGCACGATCCCAGTGCGCCAGGACAAAATCCGGCGCCGACTTTAGCTTTCCGCAAGCGCCTTGCAAGCCGATCCGCTGCGACGTTAAGCGTCGGCCTGGAATTCAATGCTTCCGAAAGATGAATTCTAGAACGGACGTTGCTGCGATCAGTCCTGATCGGCGGCGGCCTCGCGCAGTCCGGCGACCAGCCGGATGAGTGTGCCGTGCAGGGCTTTGAGCTCGGCGCGTTCCAGCGGCATGCTGCAGGCAAGCGCTGCCTGCACATCCTTCATGTTGGCGCGCAGCGCCTGGCCTTTTGCCGTCGGCTCGACCAGCACCCGGCGCTCGTCCGCACTGTCGCGCCGGCGCGTGACGAGGCCGCCCGCTTCCATCCGCTTGATCAGCGGCGTCAATGTCGCGGAATCCAGCCCCAGCGCTTCGCCAAGCTCGCCCACCGTCATGGGCGAACGCTGCCACAGCGCCAGCATCGCCAGATATTGCGGATAGGTGAGGCCGAGCGGATCGAGCAGCGGCCGGTAGAGCTTCGTCATCAGCCCGCTTGCCGAATAGAGCGCGAAGCAGAGCTGCTGGTCGAGACGTGGAACGGCGAGCGCCCCGGCGGCGGTATCCGCCGGGGCGTCGCTGGGCCGGGTTTCGAGCTTCGTCGTCATGCCGCCTTTGCCGCGAGCGCCACCGTGGAAAGCGCCACATCGATATTGCCCCGGATGGCGTTGGAATAGGGGCAGACCTGGTGCGCTTCCGATACAAGCGCTTCCGCGCCCGCCTGATCAAGGCCTTTCGTTTCGGCAGCCAGCGCGACGCCGAGCCTGAAGCCTCCCTGGTCGTTCGGATAGAGGCTGACCGTTGCCGTCACCGCCGCATCCTGAAGCGGCAGCTTCTGCTTTCGCGCAACGAAGCGGATCGCGCTTTCGAAGCAGGCGGCATAGCCGGCGGCGAAAAGCTGCTCCGGATTGGTTGCGCCGCCCTGCCCGCCGAGTTCCTTCGGCATCGCCAGATCGAGTTTGAGCAGACCGTCGCTGGTCTCGGCATGACCCGCGCGGCCACCGACGACGCGAGCCTGGGCGGTGTAGAGTGCTGACATCTTTGTCTCCATTTATCTTGTGCACGATTATTTAGTGTACAAGATAAATGGATGTCAAGGGCGCCGGCGCTGGAACCCTTTGGGGCAGAAATCGGAACCGCTGGCGGGACAGCACCCCCCTCTGGCCTGCCGGCCATCTCCGCCGCAAGGGGGAGATCGGATGTTCCGCGACTTTCGCCAATTGTCGACCTCCACGGGAGGACGCGGCGCCGAAGCTGCCAATCTCCCCCCTTGCGGGGGAGATGTCCGGCAGGACAGAGGGGGGTATGAAGG
>NZ_RZSL01000670.1:0-2966 GCF_003997355.1 Mesorhizobium sp. M1E.F.Ca.ET.041.01.1.1
CGTCTGCGGGGCCTTCGCCCGCCGGCACCGGCTGGCGCGGCCGGAATGCCGGCGCGCCGCCAGCCTTCTGGTCGCGATGCGCGCGCCTGAGCTTGGCGTAGTGGGTGTCCTTGGGGGTGCCCGGCTTGTTGCTTTTGTTGTCGTTCATGCGGCCTCTATAGCGGTCTCGTTCGCTCAAGGATATGGCATGCGGCGACGAATGCCGAACATCCTCGAAAAACCCTGGCTGCGCCGGTTGACACCCACGGGCCTTGCCGCCATAAGGCGCATCGCTGATTTCGGAGAAGATCCTTACTCGGGCTCCGGATCAGCGCGAATGCCTCGTTGCATGGCTCCGGCGGCAGACTGGAGAGGTGCCCGAGTGGTTAAAGGGGACGGACTGTAAATCCGTTGGCTTAGCCTACGTTGGTTCGAATCCAACCCTCTCCACCACTGCCGGCCCGGAAGCCCTGAAACGAAAAGTCTCGGACCGAAAAGTGCATGGCGCTTTTCGGGTGAATCCGGTACTTCAGTGTAAGGCGCGGGTATAGCTCAGTGGTAGAGCAGCAGCCTTCCAAGCTGAATATGCGGGTTCGATTCCCGCTACCCGCTCCAGATTTCCATCCGCATCGCCGTTCCCACGAAAAGGCCGCGCGCCGAAGCGCGCAGCGCATTTCGCTTGATCCGCGTCCTAGCTGCTGAAAGCCGAGGCGACCTGATGCTGTTGCGGGATCTGGCCGTTGGGCGTCAGCTTGTCGACGATGCCGGGCAGCGCCGATGAGAGTTGCTGCAGCAGCTCCTGCTCGTTCAAGCCCGTGCGCTGCGCGATCTCGCGAATGACCTGCGGCCCGATCGCGGCGCCGAGATCGTTGGCGTTGATCGGCTGGTTCTGGCCGGTGCCGACCCAGGAATCGGCGACGCCGCCGTGCCCGGCATCCTTCAGCTTGTCGAGCAGGCCGCCCAGTCCGCCGAGCAGGCCGCCGTCGGCCGAGGTGCCGGCACCCGCGGGAGTAGGGACCGGAGCTTGAGGTTCGGCCGGCTGTTCCTCGCTCTTGCCGCTCAGCATCTTGCCGACCAGCAGCGCGCCGAGCGCGATCATCAGCGGTTTGGTGATGTTGCCGCCGGGAACGGCGTTGTCAAAAAGGCCCATCGTGGATCTCCTATCAACCAATTCCGCCCGGCGCCAAAATGGCGCAGCCGGGGGGGATTTCAAGCTGTCTTGAGCTTTTGGCAATCATATGAAAATGATTGGCATGGCGGGGGTTGGAGGGAAAAGATGGGCATCATCAGCTGGATCATTCTCGGCGTCATCGCCGGCTTCATCGGCAGCAAGATCGTCAACAAGACCGGCCAAGGCATGATAATGGACATCGTGCTCGGCATCGTCGGCGCAATCGTCGGCGGTGTGATCTTCAGCGCTTTCGGCGCATCGGGCGTCACCGGCCTCAACATCTGGAGCCTGATCGTCGCCGTCATCGGCTCGGTCGTCGTGCTCTGGGCCTACCACCAGATCAGCGGCAAGCGCACGCTGTAGAAACACGAAACCCGCAGCTCGTTCGGCCGCGGACGATCGCCGGATTTTGGGCCGGTCGCGGCGCGCGATCGCGGCGACGGTATATTGACAAGCGATCCCGCCCGGCGCCGCTGGAAAGCGGGCAGGGCGCCAGGCTGTGCGGATCGGATGCCTCAGGCAACCACGGTCAGGCGCCGCCGTCTTTCATCGAGCGAGACGATGGCGAGGCCGCTGCCGACGACCAGCAGGATGCCGCAGACGGCGAGCGCATTGGGAAACTGCCCGAACACGAGCAGGCCGGAAATCACCGCCCAGACGGTGAAGCAGTAATAGAAGGGCGCGACCGCGCTGGTCGGTCCGACGCGATAGGCCATGAAGATGAAGAAATGGCCGAAGATCAGGAACAGGCCTGCGCCGGCGATCAGCAAGAGGTGGCGACCCTCCGGGATCGTCCATTGCTCGGAGACGAGATGCGCTATGCCTGAGCCGATCACCACCACCACGACGGCGGAGATGGCGACGATCATGCCTGGCACCTCGGCGCCCACCTTGCGTCCGGCAAGGTCGCGCGCCGCTGCCAGGGCCGCGTTGCCGAGCGCCAGCAGGGCATAGACGGAAATGCCTTGCATGGTCGGCTGCGCCACCATGAGAGCGCCGATAAAGCCGAGGCCGATCAGCGCCATGCGCGCGGCGCCGATCTTTTCGCCGAACAGGATCGATGAGCCGACCAGCATCAGCAGCGGCGTGATCTGGCCGAGCGCCGTCGAATCGGCGATCTGCATGTTGGCCAAGGCCACGACGTAGCAGAGGATCGCGGCGAGCTCGCAAAGATTCCGCCGCAGCACCTTGCGCTCGAAAAGCAGCGGGATCTGCCTGCCATAGCCCAGCATGAAGAGCAGCGGCACACCCCACAGCGTCGCGGCGACGCCGCGCAGGAAGAGCACCTCGTATGGCGGCAGTCCGGTGGTCGCGAGCTTCATCATCGTGTCGTTGACGAGGTAGGAGCCCGTCGAGACGATCATGAACAGGGGACCGCGGATATTTGCCGGAATGAACTGCATTCGCCGAAGAAATCAGAGGCATGTCGCGGCGGCAATGGGCCAGTTCCGGGCGATCGGGCTGCTATCCGCGGGAATCTGTTGATGAGGTGTCCGAGACGTGGATGGCGGCCTATTTGAATTCGTCCACGGCGGCCCTATATCCGCGTCACGTCCCCTGTAATCGGATCATTGGTTCGGTCGAGTGCGAGAACGCTCGGCCACAAGGTACTTGTGTTTTTCGGCCGTTGTCGCTAATCGCCCCGCATTCGACTGAACTGAAGGTCAAGGCCGCCCAAGGAAAGAGACTATGGCAAAAGGTAAATTCGAACGCACCAAGCCGCATGTGAACATTGGCACGATCGGCCACGTCGATCATGGCAAGACGTCGCTGACGGCGGCGATCACGAAGTATTTTGGCGAATACAAGCGCTATG
>NZ_RZSL01000671.1:0-2951 GCF_003997355.1 Mesorhizobium sp. M1E.F.Ca.ET.041.01.1.1
ACATTCGGGCATCCTCGCCGCCCGGACCGGTTGGGGAAGAAACATACACAGGCGAGAGGTCGAGTCCAGTATCGCGGGCTATGTGCAACTATAGTCTAACGCTAAATTTCGTGGCCTATCCGGAGAGATGAAACTTGCCATGGCAAAACGCCCTCGGATCGCCTATTTTGTAGGCAGAATAATCCGTTAGCCCTCAATGGAACCGATATCCAAAATGCAGCAGCCGCTCGTCGCCGTCTCGACCGATGTCCGCCAGTTCGACAACTACACCTGGCATGCCGCCCCGCAGCAATATATCGAGGCGGCGATCGCGGGGGCCGGCGTGTTCCCGCTGCTGGTGCCCTCCTTCGGCGACCGGCTGGATTTCGACGAACTGCTGTCCTCGGTCGACGGCGTCATGGTCACGGGTTCGAAGTCCAATGTGCATCCGTCGCTCTACGGCGGCGACGCAACCGAGGCCAACGGACCCTACGATCCGGCGCGTGACGCCACCACGCTGCCGCTGATCCGCAAGGCGATCGAGCGCGGCGTGCCGCTGCTCGCCATCTGCCGCGGCATCCAGGAACTGAACGTGGCGCTGGGCGGCACGCTGGGCACCGAGATCCACGAGCGCGAGGGCACGCTCGACCACCGCGCGCCGGTCAGCGACAATCAGGATGAGCGCTTCGGCATCCGCCAGGCGATTTCGATCAAGCCCGGCAGTTGCCTGGCAGGCGTGTTCGGCGCCGGCGAGATCATGGTCAATTCCGTGCACCGCCAGGCGGTCGACCGGCTCGGATCGAAACTGCAGGTCGAGGCGGTGGCCAGCGATGGCACCGTTGAGGCGGTCTCGGTGAAGGATGCGCGCGCCTTCGCGGTCGGCGTTCAGTGGCACCCCGAATATTGGGTGAAGTCGGACAGCAACTCGGCGAAGATCTTCCGCGCGTTCGGCGATGCCGTGCGCCTGCACGCGGCGGCGAAAGCCGGGGCACGTGCGGCGGCAGAGTAGGCTGCTTACAGGAAAATCCGGTAGCTATTCGTCGCTGTTGAGCGCCAGCAGCGGCGCGGCCGGCGCGTAGGATTCGTAACCGTCGCCATCGGCGACGCTGAAAGTGACGATCGGATCGATGCCGTTCTCGCTGAAGGCGACCGTGCCGTCCGCCTGCTCGCGCCAGAATTTCACACGCTCGATGCCGGGCATCAGCGTGCGGCAATCAGGAGCGAGGCTGAGCCGCGACAGCCCGTCCGACACCTCGGCGCCGCGCTGGACGGCGCAGGCCGCTTCGTCGCCATTGGCCGTCAATTTGTAGATGCTTGACGCGGCGGGCTCGATGGCCGCGCCTTGGCTATCGCCGCCATGCAGGAACTGCACGCCCCCGAACAACGCAACCGACGCAACCAAGCCAGTCAACAGCTTCACTCTGCTTCTCCGCACCAAGAGCGCGTCGCGCTTTTTGCCTCTGGTCCATGCATGTCGCCGTCTCCAAACTTTCGGCGATATGCATAACGAAGTATGCACAATGATTCCAAAGGGTTAATCAGGCGTTAATAAATGTGGCCGATCAGGCGCGCGGTCTGACGTTGATCGTCTCCGGCACCGCGGTCAGCGGCCGGCGCTCGCCGAACCAGGAAATCAGATTGTCGACGCAGAGATCGGCCATGGCCCGGCGGGTGTGGTCCGACGCCGAGCCGACATGCGGCAGAAGCGAGGTGTTGGGCGCTTCGAGCAGGGCCCGAGGCACATTCGGTTCGTCGGCAAAGACATCGAGCCCGGCAGCGGCGATGGTGCCGTTCTCGAGAGCAGCGGCGAGAGCCGCCTCATCCACCGTGCTGCCGCGGCCGATGTTGACGAAGACGCCGTTCGGGCCCAGCGCCGACAGGATCTCGGCATTGATGGCCTTTTCCGTCGATGCGCCGCCTGGCGCGATGCAGATCAGCGTATCGACCGCCTCGGCCAAGCCCTTCAGCGTCGCATGGTATTCGTAGGACAGGCCCTCGACCTTGCGGCGGTTGTGATAGGCGATCGGCAGGCCGAAGGCCTCGAGGCGACGGGCCACGGCAAGGCCGATGCGACCCATGCCGAAGATGCCGATGCGGCGGCCGCGCAAGGTGAGCCGGCTCAGGCGATAGTTGCCCTTCTTCACCCAGTCGCCGTCGCGCAGCCATTTCTCGGCGGCGTACATTTCCCGCACGGTGTTGATCAGCAGGCCGATCGTGGTGTCGGCGACCTCCTCGGTCAGCACGTCCGGCGTGTTGGTGACCATCACGCCGCGCTTGGCCGCGTGATTGGCGTCCACCGAATCATAGCCGACGCCGAAATTGGCGATGATTTCGAGATTTGGCAGCGCATCGATCATGGCCGCGTCGATGCCGCCGAAGCAGGCGATGCCGCGCACCGCCTCACGCATCTCGCCGGTCACGAGCGACGGATCGGCGCGCTCGATCCGCACGCGCCGGAATGCCTTATCGATCCGGCCGACCGCGTGGTCGTTGAAATGCCCGGGCACCAGGATGGCGACCGGGAACCTTGCTTCGGCTTTTGTCATTGGCGCTCCACCGGCTTGCCGGTGGACTGGCGCACATGCAGCTCCGGCTTGATCAGTTCCTGCGAGGGCCGCACGGCCTGCCCGTTCAGCTTGTCGAGCAGCGCGCTGGCGGCGCGGCGGCCGACCTCGCGCTGGCCATTCCAGACCGTCGTCAATGCCGGAGTTGCGATTGCGGCCTCCTCGAGATCGTCATAACCGGTGACCGAAATGTCGACGCCCGGCACGAGGCCGGCCCGCGCAATGCCGTTCATCAGTCCGATGGCGACCAGATCATTCCAGCAGCAGGCGGCTGTCGGCTTGTCCTTCAGCGCCAGAAACTGTCCCGCGGCCTCGAAACCGGCCTGCTTGGTGCGCGGCCCGGGAATACGCCATGACGGCTTCACCTCCAGCCCGGCCGCCTCCATCGCATTGAGATAGCCCTGGTAG
>NZ_RZSL01000672.1:0-2949 GCF_003997355.1 Mesorhizobium sp. M1E.F.Ca.ET.041.01.1.1
AGCTGCCAATCTCCCCCCTTGCGGGGGAGATGGCCGGCAGGCCAGAGGGGGGTGCGCAGGAACACCTTCATTGGCGGCTTGCTTAGCCTCCTCTTCTTCCTCCTCCCCCTCGCAGCCCTTGCCGCGGATCTCCCCGCCCTTACCGGCCGCGTCGTCGACAATGCCGGCATCGTCGATGCCGGCACACGCGCGGCGCTGACCCAGAAACTCGCCGATTTCGAGAAGAAAGGCTCCGACCAGATCGTCGTCGCCACCATCCCCAGCCTCGGCGGCGAGGAGATCGAGCCTTACGCCAACCGGCTGTTCCGGTTCTGGAAGCTCGGCCAGGCCAAGGAAAACAACGGCGTTCTGCTCATCGTGGCGCCGAACGACCGCAAGATGCGCATCGAGGTCGGCTATGGGCTGGAAGGCACGCTGACCGACCTGCACACCAAGCTGATCATCGAGAACGACATGGTGCCGGCCTTCCGCGCCGGCGACTTCTCCGGCGGCATTTCAAAGGCCGTCGACGACATGATCATGGTGCTGGAGGGCAATCCGGAGGAGCTGGAAGCGCGCGGCAAGCGCAACGAGCAGGCACCGTTCAATTCCGACGATCTGTTCTTCGCCATCTTCATCACCATCTGGGCGCTGATCTTTTTCGGCAGCATCGCGCTGACGGTGCTGCCGCCGATCTTCGGTCAGAAGATCGGACCGGGCCGCTATCGCTGGCTCGGCATGACCTTCGAGCCGGGACGGCGATCCTCCGGAGGTGGCGGCGGCTGGTCGTCGGGCGGCGGAGGCTGGTCCTCTGGCGGCGGTGGCGGCGGGTTTTCCGGCGGCGGCGGCTCGTCGGGCGGCGGCGGTTCTTCGGGGAGCTGGTGAGGACCATGGCAACGCGACCGATCAGCCTCGAGGACCATGACCGCATCGCCGGCGCGATCCGCGCCGCCGAGGCGAGGACGGACGGCGAGATCTACTGCGTCGTCGCGCAAACCAGCGACCGCTATTTCTTTCCGGCCGCGTTCGCGGCTGCTTTAGCCACGCTCATCGTCAGTCTCGCGGTGGCCTATGGGCTGGAAGCCTGGTGGTTGACCATCCGCTTGCCGCATTTCGTGCTTGCCCAGCTTCTGGCGCTGGGCTGCATGCTCGCGCTTCTATGGGCACTGCCTGGCTGGCGCATCCATCTTGTGCCGAGGCGGCTGCGCTACCAGGCGGCGCATGCCAACGCGATGAAGCAGTTCCTGGCCCGCAACGTCCACCGCACGAGCGCGCGCACCGGCGTGCTGATCTTCGTCTCGATCGCCGAGCGCTATGCCGAAATCGTCGCCGACAGCGGCATCGATGCCAAGGTCGGCCAGCATGTCTGGGACGGCGTTGTGCGGGACCTCACAAGGCACGCCGGCGACGACCGGCTCGCCGATGGTTTCGTCAAGGCGATCGAATCAGTAGGCGCGGTGCTTGCCGAGCATTTCCCGGTCACCGCCGGCGACGCCAACGAGCTCGACGACCACCTCGTCGAAATCTGACAGGGCCTAGGCTGCAAACCTGGCTTTGACGGCGGCGCGAGGCGGTTTTCAGCGCTTCCGGCGCCGACAAGTTGGCCTGTGCGAAAGCGCGGGCGCGACGGAGCGGACTCTTTGCAATCGGGCGACGCGGGTTTATGGTTAACCAATCATGAACACGCTGACGATCGATATCCGGAAAGCCGACCCTCGCGATGCAGCCGCCATCGCCGAAGTGCATCAGGAGGCATGGCGCGGCGCCTACTCCGGTATCATCCCGCATCGCACGTTGACCGCCATGATCAACCGCCGCGGCCCCGACTGGTGGGCGAACGCGATTCGCAAGGCGGCAACGGTGCTGGTCGTCGAAATCGGCGGCACGATCGCCGGCTATGCCACGATCGGCAAGAACCGCGCCCGCGAGCTGAGGCAGCAGGGCGAGATCTACGAGCTTTACCTGCGCCCGGAATATCAGGGCATCGGGCTCGGCAGCCGGCTGTTCAAGGCGGCGCGGACGCGCCTGGCCGACCACGGCCTCAGAGGCCTGGTGGTGTGGGCGCTAGAAGACAATTACAACGCTTTAGCCTTCTATGCCGGCAATGGCGGCCGCGATATCGCCGAAGGCGTCGAGGTCTTCGAGCAGAAGGCGCTGAAGAAGGTGGCTTTCGTCTGGGAATGACGGGCGCCGCCTGATAAGCGTCGTTCTTCCAAGACCGCTGCGCACGTCGGGTGACACGCATCAGGTTACAATCCATCACAAAGTGTGCGCTTCCATCAGCGTTCAGCACCATTCGCCGCATTGCACCATGACGCGTGTCCCGCTATCGGTCTGACAAGATCGAGAGGGATTTTGAGCCATGCGTATCGCAGCGATTTCCACCGGAAAGAACCCGCCAGAGGACATCAACGTCATCATCGAGGTGCCGATCGGCGGCGAGCCGATCAAATATGAGATGGACAAGGAGGCCGGCACGCTGTTCGTCGACCGCTTCCTGCACACCTCGATGCGCTATCCCGGCAATTACGGTTTCGTGCCGCACACGCTTTCCGGCGACGGCGACCCGATCGACGTCCTGGTTTGCAACACGCGCGCGCTGGTGCCGGGCTGCGTCATCAATGTGCGGCCGATCGGCGTGCTGATCATGGAGGACAACGCCGGCCAGGACGAGAAGGTGATCGCAGTTCCTTCGCCCAAGCTGACGCTGCGCTACGAGAACGTCACCGAATACACCCATCTGCCGGAAATCACGCGTCATCAGGTGCAGCACTTCTTCGAGCACTACAAGGATCTCGAGCCCGGCAAATGGGTCAAGATCGAAGGCTGGCACGATTCCAAATACGCCAAGAAGATGATCGTCGACGCGATCGAACGGGCGAAGGCGGCGAAGTAGGCTATTTTGTTTTGAGCTTGATCTTGCCCAAAAACCGGTTCCCACTTTTTGGGATCAAGCTCTAATTATCCACC
>NZ_RZSL01000673.1:0-2927 GCF_003997355.1 Mesorhizobium sp. M1E.F.Ca.ET.041.01.1.1
CATTTCAACTTTATAGCGCCCGCAATTTCCAGCCATGGGAGGGCGTGCTGAAAATGCTCGGCGAGCTCGGCTACAGGCAAGTCGAAGGCTTCGGCGGCGTCTATGACGATCCGAAGGCGTTCCGTGCCGAGCTCGACAAGAACGGGCTTGCCATGCCGACCGGGCATTTCTCGATCGATGCGCTGGAGAAGGATTTCGACGGCGTGCGCAAAATAGCCGACACACTTGGCGTATCGCTGCTGATCTGCCCCTACCTGATGCCCGATCAGCGCCCGGGCGATGCCGCCGGCTGGCGAGGGTTCGGCGAGCGTCTCGCCAAGGTGGGCGAGGCCGCGAAGAAGGGCGGCTACGGCTTTGCCTGGCACAACCACGATTTCGAATTCAAGGCGCTCGCCGACGGTTCGCTGCCGCAGGATCATATCCTGTCGGCCGCGCCCGATATCGGCTGGGAGATGGACGTCGCCTGGGTGGTGCGCGGCGGCGCCGATCCGCTGCCCTGGATCGAGAAGCAAGGCAGTCGCATCAATGCCGTCCACGTCAAGGACATGGCGAAGCCCGGCGAGGGGCTGGACGAGGACGGCTGGTCGGATGTCGGCCACGGCACCATCGACTGGCCCGGCCTGATCAAGGCGTTGCGCGCTGGAAGCGCGGCGCAGTATTTCGTCATGGAACAGGATAACCCCAACGACATCGAGCGCTTTGCCCGTCGCTCGATCGCGGCAGCCAAGAGCTGGTAGGAGCAAATAAAAATGGCAAGCAAACTTGGCGTAGGCGTCATCGGCTGCGGCAACATCTCGAAGGCGTATTTCTCGCTGGCGCCGCTGTTTCGCGGCATCGAGATGAGGGCCTGTGCGGACATCAACATGGACGCCGCAAAGGCGCGGGCGAAAGAGTTCAAGCTGCGCGCGCAAACGGTCGACGAACTGCTCGAAGCCGACGACATCGATATCGTCGTCAACCTCACGATTCCAGCAGTGCACTATGACGTGTCGAAGCGGGTGCTCGACGCCGGCAAGCACGTCTATTCGGAAAAGCCCTTCGTGCTTTCCATCAAGGAAGGGCTCGACCTGAAGAAGCGGGCCGAGAAGAAGGGCCTGCGCATCGGTTCGGCGCCGGACACTTTCTTCGGCGGCGCGCATCAGCTGGTGCGCGAGCTGATCGACAGCGGCAAGCTCGGCAAGATCACCAGCGGCACCTGCCATGTCATGGGCCACGGCATGGAGCACTGGCACCCCAACCCCGACTTCTTCTTCCAGCCGGGCGCCGGCCCGGTGCTCGACATCGGTCCGTACTACGTCACCAACCTGATCCAGCTGATCGGGCCGGTCAGCCAAGTCGCGGCCTTCGCGTCGATGCCGGCCAAGGAGCGCACCATCAGCTCCAAGCCGCGCGCGGGCGAGAAGATCCCGGTGAATACGCCGACCACCATCCATGCGCTGCTGGAATTCGAAAACGGCGCCGTGGTGACGCTCAACACCAGTTGGGACGTCTGGAGCCACGGCCATGCGCCGATGGAGCTCTATGGCGAGGCGGGCACCGTCTTCGTGCCGGACCCGAATTTCTTCGGCGGCGAGGTCCGCTTCACCGACGCCACCAAGCCGGTGAAGAAGCTGCCGAAGTGGGATCATCCCTTCGGCGTGCCCAACGAGATGCACGGCCAAGGCATGATGGCCAACTACCGCACCGCCGGCCTCGCCGACATGGCGATCGCAATCGCCGAAGGGCGGCCGCACCGCTGCTCGATGGAATTGGCGCTGCACGCCGTCGATGTCATGACCGGCATCCTGCGCTCGGGCGAAAGCGGCAAGTTCGTCGCCATGCAGACGACCTGCGAGCGGCCGGCGGCGCTCGGCATCAAGGAGGCGAAGGCGCTGCTGGCAAAGAAAAAGTAGGTGGCGATACCCTCTCCCCGTTTCGGCCGGGAGAGGGTAAGGGTTGGGGCAAGCATCGATTCAATTCACGTTGGCGGCGATCGCCGCGCCGCTTCGATCCCGAGGATTCCCCATGCCCTATGTCGCCGCCGAGAACCGCTACGAGAAGATGATCTACAACCGTTGCGGACGGTCCGGCCTCAAGCTGCCGGCCATCTCGCTCGGCCTGTGGCACAATTTCGGCAACGACACGCCGCACAGGACCAAGCAGGCGATCGTGCGCAAGGCCTTCGACCTCGGCATCACGCATTTCGACCTCGCCAACAATTACGGCCCGCCGCCAGGTTCGGCCGAGACCGCCTTCGGCGAAATCCTGCGCAGCGATTTCGCCGCCTATCGCGACGAGCTGATCATCTCGACAAAGGCGGGTTACGAGATGTGGGCGGGTCCCTATGGCGAGTGGGGCAGCCGCAAATATGTGCTGGCCAGCCTCGACCAGAGCCTGAAGCGGATGGGGCTCGACTATGTCGACATCTTCTATTCGCACCGCTTCGATCCCGAGACGCCGCTGGAAGAGACGATGGGCGCGCTCGACCATGCCGTGCGCTCAGGCAAGGCGCTCTATGCCGGCATCTCCTCCTACAACTCGCAGCGCACGCGAGAGGCGGCCGACATCCTGAGGCAGCTCGGCACGCCCTGCCTCATCCACCAGCCGAGCTATTCCATGCTCAACCGCTGGGTCGAGGAGGACGGGCTGCTCGACACGCTGGAGGGCTTGGGCATCGGCTCGATCGTGTTCTCACCGCTGGCACAGGGCATGCTGACCGATAAATATCTCGGCGGCATCCCCGAGGGCAGCCGTGCATCCCAGGGCAAGTCGCTCAGGCCGGCCTTCATCAACGACAAGTCGATCGCCAACATCAAGGCGCTCAACGCCATCGCCGGCCGACGCGGGCAGACGCTGGCGCAGATGGCGCTGGCCTGGGTGCTGCGCAAGGGCCGCGTGACGACGGCACTGATCGGGGCCAGCCGGCCGGAGCAGGTCGAGGATTGCGT
>NZ_RZSL01000674.1:0-2924 GCF_003997355.1 Mesorhizobium sp. M1E.F.Ca.ET.041.01.1.1
CGACCACCAGCCCGGCGCGCGCCGGCACCAGCATGGCGATGCCGCGCGCCTGGCCGAGCTTCAGCGTCGCCGTCGCATCCTTGTTGACGAAAGTCTGTTCGATGGCCGCCTCGTGCGGCATGGCCTGATGCAACACCTCCGCCAGCCCGTCATGCAACTGGCAGAGCCTTGCCGCGAGCGGCGCCTTGTCGTCGGAGCGCACGGTGCCGGAAGCGACGAAGCGCAGCGAGTTGCCGAGGCTCTCGACGATGCCCCAGCCGGTGCGCCTCAGTCCCGGATCGATGCCGATGATGCGAATCGCTTCCCCCATGCGCCAAGTCTAGCCTCGGCGCTTGGGGATGCCAGCAAAATGTGAACAAAGCAGAAACAGGCAGCGGTCAGGCTAGCTGCGTGCGAACGCCGTGTTGAGCAGCGATATCTGGTCGGAAACCGGATTGGCGCGGCGGGCGGAGCTGGGCGGCCCGTTCATGGCACCGCCATAGATCTCTTCGTCCATGCGACGCACCAGCGCCTGCAGGCGCAGCGACCGGCTCACAAGGTCCAGAAATTCCTTCGGCAATTCGTTCCAGCCCAGCACCTCGTCATGCGCGGAAGCGGTGTCGAGCCGCACCTTGGATTTTTCAGAAGCGACCTGGTCTCGGGTCATTTCGCCGGAATTCGCCGCCCGCTGCAGCAGCAGCCACGACGCGACCTGCATCAGCCTGGTGGTCAGCCGCATCGATTCGGCCGCATAGAGCGTCGCCGCCGTGCGCGACAGCTTCTTGGCTTCGAGCCTGCCCTTGCCGTCGAGATATTCGGCCGCCTGTTCGACCAGGCCCATGCCCTCCTGGTAGAGCGGCTTGAAGGATTGGGAGAAAACCCTGCGTTCCGCGAGCTTTATGGTTTTCGCGCTGCCCGTCGAAGGCTCGGTCATTGATACGCCCCTGCACTGCCGCAAGCCGATTCGGCTATCCTTGCCGATACGTCCTGCACCCTTAAATGACTGAGGCTTGAAAATGCGCTTCGACGCCCATGAAGGCAAGCGCATGTTTAACAAAGGGTTAACGCCGGGCCGCGCTCTCCCCGGCCAGCGACGGACAAAAAAAGAGCCGCGGATAAGGCGGCTCTCAGGAGTTTAACAGGGAGGCGTCAAACAAAGTGGCTCCAACCACTCGGTAAGAATCCAGAAAAACTGGATGCGCATAGTAAACGCCCGTAAAGCTTAATGAAGCCTTAACGCCGGGCGGAATTTTTGACCGAACGGACTTTCCTGTGCCGGAACGGGACAGACCGGTTTCGCCTTCCCGGCTCGCGGAGAACCAGATTTTCGGATGCCGATCGCGGCGCAGAAACATGCCGGCCGCCGCGGCGACATCGTTCCGAAACACGTGCCACGCAAAACGCCGCTCCTCTCAATGGCTGGCGCAAATCCGCGCCGCCGCAAATCAAGAAAGACATCCAGGAGCACACCATGGACTGGTACTCGATCGTCAAATTCCTTCACGTCGTCTCGGCCGTTCTGTGGGTCGGCGGCGGTTTCGTGCTGTTCCTGCTCGGCGCGCTTGCCGAGCGTGCTGGCAACATCGAGGACAAGCTGCAGGCGATGCGCGCCAGCGGTGAGCTCGGCGGCCGCTTCTTCGCGCCGATGTCGATGCTCACCCTGATCTTCGGTATCGTCATGTGTGCCTTCTGGGTCGGCTTTGCCGAGCTGTGGATCGTCATCGGCCTTGTCGGCTACACCACGACGTTTTCGATCGGCATGCTCGTCTTCAAGCCGACCGGCGAGCGAATGGGCGCCATGGTCGCCAAGGAAGGTATCACGCCCGCCGTTCTTGCCATCGGCCAGCGCATGATGAGCTGGGCGCGCCTCGACTACGCGGTGATGCTGGTGATCCTCGCCGACATGGTGCTGAAGCCCACCCTGCACGATATCGGCGTCCTCGCCGGCATGGCGCTGGTGGTGGCGGCCGGCGCGGCGCTCGCCCTTGGCGGCAGCCGCCAGATGGTGCCGAGCGCCGTCTGAGCATTTGTTGGTGTGGGCGGCCTGGCAGCCGCCCTCACATCAGGCCCGCGATACCGTCCCAGAGCAGCTTGACCGCCACCACCGCGACAGTGGCGTAGGTGAATGGATAAAACACCTCCGGCCGCATGCGACGCACCAGCCAGGCGCCTGCCACGGTGGCGAGCGGCGCCAGCGGCATGAGCGCACCGGAAGCTATCAGGTTGGTGGTGTCGAACTGGCCGAGCGCGAAATAGGGGATGAGCTTCAGCGCATTGGTGGCGGCGAAGAAGATCGCGGCCGTCCCCGACAGCACCTTCGGGTCGAGCCGGATGGGCAGCGCATAGACCTGGAAAGGCGGGCCGCCGACATGGGCGACGAAGCTGGTGAAACCGGCAACCGTGCCCCAGAAGGCCGCCGCGATCCGGTTCGGCTGCACCGCGTGATCGGCGCCATGGCGGAACTGCAGATAGATCCAGCGCAGCACGAAGATCAGCGCGACAGCACCGACGATCAGCCGCACCATCTCCTCGGTCACCAGGGCCGCCGTCAGCCAGCCGAGGCCGATGCCGATGACGGCGCCCGGCATCATGTCGACCAGCATCTTGCGGTCGTGGATACCCCACCAGGTCCATACCGAAACGATGTCCATCAGGCACAGAATCGGCAGCAGGATGGCGGCAGCCTGCACCGGCGGAATGGTCAGCGCCATCAGCGGCACGCCGACAAAGCCGACGGCGCCGCCGAAGCCGCCCTTCGACAGGCCGACGAGGATGACCGCCGGAATGGCGGCGGCATAGAACCAGGGATCGCTGAGCAGGCCTGACATTATCTGGAAACGGCTGGGAAGTGGGGTGGCTGGAGGAAAGCGGGAGATTTCCAATAGACCACAAAGCCGGACACCGCGATAGCCGATGCGCCCCGTCAGCCGGCCGGCGCGATCAAC
>NZ_RZSL01000675.1:0-2915 GCF_003997355.1 Mesorhizobium sp. M1E.F.Ca.ET.041.01.1.1
GTGTGCCCCCACACCCGCGCGCCGGGCTCAGGCAATTCTCCCCCACGAGAAGGCGCCGGTCACCTTAGCCCGCCGCGCGGGTGTGGGGGCACACCCAGCGGCGGGTTATCGGCCCGTCTTCTGCCGAATATTAGCATCCTCTTGACGAGGTGGAAGCCAGCGCCAGACTCGTTGCATGGCGAAGGGCTCTATTAGCATCGGCGACGAGGTCGCCATCACCGCGACCGTGCGACGGCGGGTCACTGAAGACCGCATCAGCGTCTCGATCCCGTCCTACGGCTTCCCGCACTCGATCGTCGACCGCACGTCCAAGGTGAAGAAGGGCCAGCCGGTCGAGTTGATCGGCGATGTCACACATATCGATGGCGAGTGGGTGACGGTCAATCTCGGTGTGCCGGTAACGGTGAACATCGACACGCTCAGGCTGGTGACAGCCTATAAGCCGCCGACCAGGAAGGCGCCTTTGGTGGACAAGCCTAGATGAGCTGTCTCGTTTCGGGACCAGAATGCTGGCACCTGTCTTGCATTGAAGATATTGCCGGTACCTCCTCCACCGGCCCTGGTCGGGGGGCCAGGATACCTAATCTCGCCGGGCTTGAGGTGGCGGGGCCTCGCCCGGCGAGTCTTTCTTTCAGCAGTCGCTAAGAACTGGAGTCTTCGCACCAGATGATGGGATTCACAGCGATTCCATTTCGATCTAAGATTCATCCGAAGCCTTGGCGAAGGAGGAGTGTTGGCGGCTCGATGCAGCACCGCTGAGGCACCGGCAACGACTGCTGAGAAGGCAAGGTTACCCGATCGAAAGCTTTTCCGTGCATCAATGGCTGACGCGCATGGGAAGGGCTCGGGATGTCGACAATCGGGGCGATCTACCGCCGCACCCCTGCCTCGGTCGCGATCGTCTGGCTGGCGCTCAGCGCTGTTCTGAGCCTGCTGCTGTTGCAAGGCAAAATGCCCAACGGCGACGTCGACGACCTGATGAAGCTGCATGAAATCAGGCATCTGCTGCAAACGGGCAATCCGTTCGACAGGACGCTGACGGGCATCGCCCAGCCCGAACCCATGGTTTCGCACTGGCCGTGGATCGTCGACGCGCCCTATGCGCTGATGGCCGCTGCGATTGCGCCCTTTGTCGGGATGGAGGCTGCGGTCGCAGTCGCGGTATTCACCGTGCCGTTGCTGCTGCTGCTGGTCGCAGTGACCTTGCTTTTCCTGCTGATCAGGGAATTCGAGTTCGAACACCCCGGCGCGGTGCTGGCTGTCGCTGCGTTTGCCGGACTGCCGTCATTTTCCGAATTTCAACCCTGGCGTATCGACTACCACAATCTGCAGATGCTTGTCCTCCTCGGCGCGGCGCTACTGACGATCCGTGGCGGACGGGTTGCCGCCAGGCTGAACGGGGCGTTGATGGCGCTATCCACGGCGATCAGCGCCGAAATGGCGCTGTTCCTTGTTCTGCCGGCCGGCTTCTATGCCTTGGCGTTCATCGCCGGTAAGAGCGATGCAGGGAAAGATCTCAGGGCTTACGGTCTCGCACTGGCGGCTGCCGGTATTGCAATGTTCTTTGTGGTCGTAGGGCCTCGGACTTATACAAGTGCCGCTTGCGACCGCTATTCGCTTCTGCACCTCACCGCGCTTGCAGTCACCGGTGTTACGCTTGCGGGCATCTCCACCGCGGGAACGGCCGGAAGCTGGCGGATAAGGGCCGCCTGTCTTTTGGTCGCCGCCTGTGCGAGCGCCGCGCTGCTTGTGTTCTTCTTTCCCCAGTGCGCGGGTGGACCGCTTGTCGGCGTGAGCGACTACGTGCGCGGAAATTGGCTTTTGCGCATCGACCAGGAACGCAGCATCTTCTACAGTGCGGACTTTATAAGCTCCGACCGTTTCACCCGTTTCTTCCTCGCCATTCTGGGCACTGCCGCGACATGCATCCTGGCCATCTCCGGCACGACAAGAAAGCGAACCTGGGTGGTTCTTGCGGTCTTCTCGACAGTCGGCCTCCTGTTAGGACTGCTCTATCTGCGATATCTCCGTTTCTTCCCGCTTTTCGTCGGTCCTGGGACAGCCCTGCTTATCCACCAGGGCCTTCCTGTCTGGCTGCCGCTAAGGCGCTATTTCGGCATAAGGTCGAACAACGGGTTGCCCGGCGTTTCGCTTCTTGCCGCTCCTGGAGTGGCGATTATCGCTGCCCTTTTTGCGGGCCATCTGGTCTGGCCTCCCCAGCTGACGAAACCGATCGGCATCGACATCGCCGACGCTTGCGAGAAAGCCGATGCCGGTCCTCATTTCGTCTGGCCGCAAGGCGCACGGCTGTTTGCGCCTCCCAATATCGGGGTCGCCGCGTTGGGGTCGCCGGTCGCCCTCGATGTCGTGGCCGTTCCCTTTCACACGGCGGCCAAGGGCATTGAGCGCGTCCTGCGATTTTTCGATCCGGCTACGCCGGACCCGGCGCGACTGCTCGATGAAACGAAGGCCACCCATGTGGCGGTCTGCCGCGTGGAGGAGACAACGCTCAAGTCGATCGAAGCCCAATTCCCGCTGGCCAGCCGCTTGGCGACGGGAAAGCCACCGGACTGGCTGACGGAGTGCCCCGTTGCCGGGCCGCTGCGCATCTATCGATATTCGGCGGCAGGCGGCCCTTCCGGCCAGTGTCCTGTCGCGGGCCAATGAGCCTAGGCGCCGTGACGTCCGTCAGGGCGCGATCGGGTTCAACTTCAAATGCTGGATCAGGATGATGGTCTTGGCGTCGACGATGCGGCCGTCGGCTATGCCGGCCAGCGCCTCGTCGAGCGGCATCTCCAGAACCTCGATGTCCTCGCCCTCCTCCGGCGCCCCGCCGCCATCGGAGATGCGGTCGGCCGGCGAATAGCGCGCAACGAAGAACCAGAGCCTTTCCGTCACGCTGCCGGGGCTCATAT
>NZ_RZSL01000676.1:0-2909 GCF_003997355.1 Mesorhizobium sp. M1E.F.Ca.ET.041.01.1.1
TCGATACAGCGGATCTCGATGCGTTGATCCGCGAATGCTCCCGGCTGCATGCAACCTATGACATTGCTGGCATTACGTCCGTCGGGGACTCGTTCTATGCGACAGTTGGCAAGCTCTGCCGCCATTTCGATCTTCCGGGACCGAACCCCACATCCATCGAACAATGCTGCGACAAATTCAACCAACGTCACCTACTCGCAGAGGCCGGCGTTCCAATACCTGCTTATCGCTTGGCAACGGATGCGACGGAGGTGGAAAGATTTGCCGCGGAGATCGGCCTGCCGGTGATTCTTAAACCAGCAGTTGGTGCCGGCAGCAGAGGTGTCCGACTGTGCCGCAGCTTCAATGAGTTAGCCGAACATACGACCTATCTGTTGGGCGGGCAGCACATATGGCAGTCCCCGCCGAGGATCCTGGTCGAAGAATTCGCACAAGGCCCTCTTTATACCGTGGATATAATGGGAAATGAAGTTATTGGGATTGGGACCAATGATTTCGGCCCCCCACCCTACTTCATCCCTCGTGAGTGCATCGTTCCGGCCCCGCTGACGGATGATGAGCATGTGAGCATTGCCGACGTTTCGATGAATTGCTTGCGAGCTCTCAGCCTTGGCTGGGGACCGACGGGCGTTGAAATCCGATGGACGAAGCATGGCCCAGTGGTGATTGAAGTCAATCCGCGTCTTCATGGTGGAACAACTTCTCAACGGGTTCAACTGGCTTGCGGCGTCGACCTCATCACCGAGCACATCAAGCTTGTCATCGGCGAGGAATTGGATCTGCGCAGAAGGCATTCACACACTGCGGCTGTGCGGTATCTAATTCCTGATCGCAATGGCACCCTCGAATGGATCGGAGGCGACAGTCAGGCGGCTGCTGTACCAGGTGTCGTCGAGGTCAAATTTTATGTTCAACCCGAGACGCCGATCGTCATAAAAGGCGATCTCCGAGACTACATCGGACATGTCATCGTCGCTTCACCCAGCTTTGCTGAAACCGAGACAATACTACAGCGCGCTGTTGACTTAATCGCCTGGTCGATTACACCATTTTCCACCCCTGGCGAACAGGAGCGGCTTGTGGCCCCTTAAGAACTCAAGCACTTGTCACCGGCGCAGCCTGTTGCGGGTCACCACCCGCCCAGTCCCACCGCATCGTAAACTGGGAATCGAGCATAAAACGCAGCCATCGTCCTTGCACTCTGACCCGGTAAAATAGCCGCGAAGTCGCTGCCGATCAAAGCCTGACATTCAGGAGGAAATATAAGATTATGAAGCGCATAGCAGTCGGACGCCTGTTTCATGAATCGCACGGATATGCTCCTGCGACAGCGGCCGCAGATATCACGGTCGTTCGCGGCGAGACTGTGATTGAGGCAGCCAAGGGAAATGGCACGACGCTCGGCGGGATTGTCGACGCGTTGATTGAACGCGCTGATATTGAAATACTTCCCATTTCAGATTCGATGATCGCGCCGAGCGGCGCCATCGATCATTGTTTCTATCTTGAGCAACGTCGATTCTGGGGCGAGGAACTCAAGAAGCTCGCGCCCGATGCGATTGTCGTCGACCTACATGGGTCGATGTCCACGACTCAGATCGAAGATGCGGAAGGTGATTTCCTCTCCTACATTCGCGGCGCCATCGGCGGAAACGCAGTCATCGGAGTGGGTCTCGACCTTCATGCCAATATAACGCCGCAGATGCTGAAGGCAGCCGACATCTGCATCGCTTGCAAGAACAATCCCCATGACGATTACTACGATAATGGCAAGAAGGTCGTCAGATTGGTCTTCGATGTGGTCGAAGGCCGTCTGCGCCCGGTCTATACCTTCGCGAAAACCCGAATGATTGCCCCAGGCAGGCTCGAAACTCATCTCAGCCCACTTAAGGAAATGCACGCACGGGCCCGTGCGATCGAGAAGTCGGAAGCACCAGTGGTGGACCTTAGCATCTACAACGCCTATCGCTTTGCGGATCTAACGGATATGGGTCAGGCCGCTGTGATACTGAGCAACGGGCCATATGCGCAAGCCAAAGCGATCGTGGAGGATTACGCCCAGAAGTTCTGGGATCTGCGCGAGAGCTTCAAGGATGAAACCGTAACGATCGCAGAGGCGCTGGATGCGACTGCGGAAAACAAGAGTGGCCTCACCAAGGCGCTTGCCGATCTTGGCGACCGGACGCTGGCCGGCACGCCGGGGGACAGCACCTTGATCCTGCAGGCTGCACTGAAGCATCCTGTGAAGCTTCGGGGCGCGATGACGGTCAATGATCCGGAAACCGTCGCACAGGCATATGCCTCCGGAGTCGGCGCAAAAATCAAAATGCATCTCGGCGGCAAGATGACCCCGCTTTATCTGCCCTTCGAGGTCGAAGGCGTGGTCAAGCTGCTCAACAACAAGGATATCAAACTCATTGGACCCAATTTTGCGAACGAATCCGCTGCCATGGGAAAGACGGCCCTCATCGAGATCGACAACCGTTTCCTTGTGATTGCCACTTCAAAGCCAGGGTTCATCGTTGATCGCGCCATTTTCGAGTCCCACGGCGTCAATATCAGCGAGCAGGACTTTATCGTCATGAAGTCGCAGTTCCACTTCAATCGCAATTTCGAGGGCGTCGCAGCGACTATCTATGTTGCAAGCGCCGGCCTCTCCTATTTCGTGCCAGGTGCTTTCCCCAAAAAATGCGCGCGGGTCTGGCCGGACACCAATGTGAGTGACGCGCCCATTGTCGCGGCTCAAGTAGTGGAGCGTTTAGCCGCATAGGGCATTTTCGCGACACCAGGCCCGCTAACCCGCCGGTAGGCCTCGAGCTTCTTTCAGGCAATCGCCTTCTCCAGTGCGATCACGTCTCTGTGCGGCCGAGGATCTCCGGTTCGGCGCTCTTTTCACGAGGAGTGCAGGC
>NZ_RZSL01000677.1:0-2901 GCF_003997355.1 Mesorhizobium sp. M1E.F.Ca.ET.041.01.1.1
GTGGTATGTCTTGATGCAGGTTTCTTCCGGCCGTTCCGAAGAAGACGGCAGGGCGCTGATCGAGGAGATTCTTTCGGCCGGCCTCGAGAAGGGCATCGTCGGCGACGCTGTGGTCGCGGCAAGCCTTGCCCAGGGCGATGCCTTCTGGAATTTCCGCGAGGTGCTGCCCGAGTGCCAGAAGCCCGAGGGCGCCTCGATCAAGCACGACATCTCGGTACCGATCGCCTCGATCCCGGACTTCATCGAGACGGCCGCAGGCGCCGTCGCATCTGTCAGCCCCGGCGCGCGCGTCGTCTGCTTCGGCCATATGGGCGACGGCAATCTGCACTACAACATCTCGCGCCCCGAAGGCGGTGACGACGAGGCGTTCCTCGCTCTCTACCGCTCGATGAACAACGCCGTGCACGATGTCGTGCGCTCCTTCCGCGGCTCGATCTCGGCCGAGCACGGCATCGGCCAGTTGAAGCGCGACGAACTGATCGCCACGGCGCCGCCGATGGCGATCGACCTGATGCGCCGGGTAAAGGCGGCCTTCGATCCTGCCGGCATCATGAATCCCGGTAAGGTTATCTAACTCTTCCCACATCTTGTGGCTGGTCGCATTCCGATAACCATGGCTGAGATCAGCAAAATTTAACCGACTTTCTTAAGCGCGGCGGTAAGAAGCGAGCACTAATGTTTCTCCCATAACGAGGCCGGAAAAACCGGCCCGGAGAGAACCGGAAAACGGCCCTCAGGAGAAACAGGAAGGCATTCGATGAACACTGGACTGAAGCCAGTCTGGGCGGGACGCAACATGCGTCTCGACCCGTTTCGCCTGCCGCAGATGGTGAGCTATGCCACGCGCGACGACTATGGCGATGTTACCTTCACCATCGACCAGCGTGGCGCGATCATCCGGCGCATGCTGGAGATGAGCGGCCTGCCGGCGATCATCGCGCTGCCCGCCAATGCGTTCCGCGGCGTCGCCGCCCGCGCCATGGAAGATCCGGACGGCAATGTCACCGTGACGCTGGAGCTTCTGCACAATGATCCGATGCTGTCGGTGCCGCTTCTGGTCGCCGACGATCTCGACGACGTCGCCGCCGACTGGCGCGCCTGGGCCGACGCCTATCGTCTGCCGATGCTTCTGATCGAGGCCGACGGCATTGCCCGCACGCTGGAGGAATCGCTCGGCGCCGCCATCAAGGCGCTGCCGCCGCAGGAACGCCGCAAGGGCCGCGTATCCAACATGCGCCGCCCGCGCTTCCTCGCCCGCCGCAGGACCGGCAATCTTGGCCTGAGGCTCGTCATCGGCGGCGAGGAGATTATTGCGCGGGAGTAGCCTTGGCGCCTTTCCTTCTCCCCTTGTGGGAGAAGGTGGATCGGCGCGCAGCGCCGAGACGGATGAGGGGTGTTCCAGCGGAGTGAGACGCTGGCTTTCCCTGGAGCACCCCTCATCCGTCGCCTTCGGCGACACCTTCTCCCACAAGGGGAGAAGGGAACGCGTCACTACACCAGCGGCTTCAACGCCACCCACAGCGCGCCGCCGATCAGCCCCAGAAAGATCAGCCAGCCGACCTGATTGTTCGACTTGAACAGCTTCAGGCACTGATCCGGATTGTCGATGTCGAGCCGGATGATCTGGCGCGCCATATGCGCGCCGGCCGCAATCAGGCCGGCCAGCGCCGGCATCGGCACCTGCGCCGAGGCGAAAGCGATGGCGAAGCAGACGAGCGTGCCGCCATAGAGCCCGACCAGCCAGGTCTTGGTGTTGTCGCCGAAAAGCCGCGCCGTCGAGCGCACGCCGACAAGGGCGTCGTCTTCCTTGTCCTGATGCGCGTAGATCGTGTCGTAGCCGATCACCCATAGGATCGAGCCGATATAGAGCATGATGGCCGGCCCATCGAGATCGCCGAACTCGGCCGCCCAGCCCATCAGCGCGCCCCAGGAGAAGGCCAGGCCAAGCACGAATTGCGGCCAGTTGGTGATGCGCTTCATGAACGGATAGACCGCGACGATCGCAAGAGAGGCGATGCCGAGCGGAATGGCGAAGCTGTTGAATTGAAGCAGCACCGCGAGCCCGACCAGCGCCTGGATGACCAGGAACGCCCAGGCCTGGCGCCGTGTCACCTTGCCGGCCGGCAGCGGACGCGAGCGGGTGCGCTCGACCTGGTTGTCGATGTCCTCGTCGGCGAGGTCGTTGTAGGTGCAGCCGGCGCCGCGCATGGCGACGGCGCCGACGAAGAACAGCAACAGGTACCAGGGCGCCGGCAGTAGCGTCAGCAGCGGGTCGGTCGGACGCGGATAGGCGCTTGCCGCAAGGGCCGCTGACCACCAGCAGGGCCACAAAAGCAATTGCCAGCCGATCGGCCGGTCCCAGCGCGCGAGCTGCGCGTAGGGCCACAGCCAGCGCGGCAGCACCCTGTAGACCCAATGGCCGCTCGGCGCATCAGCGACGCGGCCCTGGGCCGCTTTCGACTGGATGGTTTCCATGGATGCTGGAGTGGCAGCACGAATAGGCGTCGTCAAGCGGCAGCTAGAGCAATTCCAGGAAAAGTGTGAAGCGGTTTTCCGTCCGGAATTGCGTGAAAACAAAGAGATAGAGTGGTTCGCCGTTTCCGTGAAACGGTGAACCGCTCTAGTCGCTCAGCCGGTGAAAACATCGTGAGGCGGCAATGCCTTTTCCGTCTGGACGAAAGCCTGCGCGCTCTTGTTCTCGTGTGCAACTGCCGCCAAATTGCCAAGACGCCTTGACCCGTCGCCCACGGACCAATAGCGGGTTCAGGGCAGACACGATCGGCAGCAAGAGGTGGCCATGAACGTTCTTCTTCTCGGTTCGGGTGGCCGCGAACACGCGCTTGCCTGGAAGATCGCCGCCTCGCCGCTGCTGACCAGGCTTTATGCTTCGCCCGGTAATCC
>NZ_RZSL01000678.1:0-2900 GCF_003997355.1 Mesorhizobium sp. M1E.F.Ca.ET.041.01.1.1
GGGTGTGAAAAACCGCAAGCAGCGCCGTTCGAAATACGGTGCGAAGCGTCCGAAGTAAGGGTTTCCGGCTTCGGCGCTTTTTTTGACTGCGCCGTGCCACGAGATTGAGAGACAAAAGCCATGTCCCGTCGTCACAGTGCAGAAAAGCGTGAGATCAACCCGGACCCCAAGTTCGGCGACCTGATCGTCACCAAGTTCATGAACGCCGTCATGTATGACGGCAAGAAGTCGGTTGCCGAGACCATCGTCTACGGCGCGCTGGATCAGGTCCAGGCCAAGACCAAGCAGGAGCCGGTCACCGTCTTCCATCAGGCGCTCGACAATGTCGCGCCGCATGTGGAAGTGCGCTCGCGCCGCGTCGGCGGCGCCACCTACCAGGTTCCAGTCGACGTGCGCCCCGAGCGCCGTCAGGCGCTGGCCATCCGCTGGCTGATCGCCGCCGCGCGCAACCGCAACGAGACCACCATGATCGACCGCCTCTCGGGCGAGCTGATGGATGCGGCCAACAACCGCGGCACCGCCGTCAAGAAGCGTGAAGACACCCACAAGATGGCGGAAGCCAACCGCGCCTTCGCGCACTACCGCTGGTAAAGCGCGAACGAGACTGAGAGGCACCTCCCATGGCCCGCGAATACAAAATCGAAGACTACCGCAATTTCGGTATCATGGCGCATATCGACGCCGGCAAGACGACGACGACCGAGCGCGTCCTGTACTACACGGGCAAGTCGCACAAGATCGGCGAAGTCCATGACGGCGCCGCCACCATGGACTGGATGGAGCAGGAGCAGGAACGCGGCATCACCATCACCTCGGCCGCGACCACGACCTTCTGGAAGGGTCGTGACGGCAAGATGCGCCGCTTCAACATCATCGATACCCCCGGACACGTCGACTTCACCATCGAGGTCGAGCGTTCGCTGCGCGTGCTCGACGGCGCCATCGCGCTGCTCGATGCCAATGCCGGCGTCGAGCCGCAGACCGAGACCGTGTGGCGCCAGGCCGACAAGTACCACGTGCCGCGCATGATCTTCTGCAACAAGATGGACAAGATCGGCGCCGACTTCTACCGCTCGGTGGAAATGATCGGCTCGCGCCTCGGCGCGCAGGCCGTCGTCATGCAGCTGCCGATCGGCGCCGAGACCGAGTTCAAAGGCGTCGTCGACCTCGTCGAGATGAACGCGCTTGTCTGGCGCGACGAGACGCTGGGCGCTGCCTGGGATGTCGTCGAGATCCCGGCCGACCTCAAGGAAAAGGCCGCGCAGTATCGCGAGAAGATGATCGAAGCCGCCGTCGAGATGGACGAGACGGCGCTCGAGAATTACCTCGAAGGCAACATGCCCTCGAACGACGAGATCCGCGCGCTGATCCGCAAGGGCACAATCGCGGTGAAGTTCTTCCCGATGTTCTGCGGTTCGGCCTTCAAGAACAAGGGCGTGCAGCCGCTGCTCGACGCCGTCGTCGAATACCTGCCGTCGCCGATCGATGTGCCAGCCATCAAGGGGGTCGACGCCAAGACCGACGCCGAGATCGAGCGTCATGCCGACGACAACGAGCCGCTGTCGATGCTGGCGTTCAAGATCATGAACGACCCGTTCGTCGGCTCGCTGACCTTCGCCCGCATCTATTCGGGCAAGCTCACCAAGGGCACCTCGCTCGACAACACCGTGAAGGGCAAGAAGGAGCGCATCGGCCGCATGCTGCAGATGCATGCGAATTCGCGCGCCGACATCGAGGAAGCCTACGCCGGCGACATCGTGGCGCTGGCCGGCCTCAAGGACACGACCACCGGCGACACGCTGTGCGATCCGCTGCACCCGGTCATCCTCGAGCGCATGGAATTCCCCGATCCGGTCATCCAGATCGCCATCGAGCCGAAGACCAAGAACGACCAGGAGAAGATGGGCCTCGCCCTGCATCGCCTGGCGGCCGAGGATCCGTCCTTCCGCGTCAAGACCGACGAGGAAAGCGGCCAGACCATCATCGCCGGCATGGGCGAACTGCATCTCGACATCATCGTCGACCGCATGCGCCGCGAGTTCAAGGTGGAAGCCAATGTCGGCGCTCCGCAGGTGGCCTATCGCGAGACGATCACCCGCACGCACGAGCAGGACTACACGCACAAGAAGCAGACCGGCGGTACCGGCCAGTTCGCGCGCGTCAAGATCGTGTTCGAGCCGAACACCGAGAGCGAAGAGTTCGTGTTCGAGTCCAAGATCGTCGGCGGCGCGGTGCCGAAGGAATACATCCCGGGCGTCGAGAAGGGCATCCAGAGCGTTATGGGCTCCGGTCCGTTCGCCGGCTTCCCGATGATCGGCGTCAAGGCGACGCTGATCGACGGCGCCTTCCACGACGTCGACTCCTCGGTGCTGGCGTTCGAAATCGCGTCCCGCGCCTGTTTCAAGGAAGCTGCTCCGCGCCTCGGCGTGCAGCTGCTGGAGCCGATCATGAAGGTCGAGGTCGTGACGCCGGAAGACTATGTCGGCGGCGTCATCGGCGACCTCAACGGCCGTCGCGGCCAGATCCAGGGCCAGGAAGCGCGCGGCGTGGCGGTCGTCATCAACGCCATGGTGCCTTTGGCCAACATGTTCAAGTACGTCGACAATCTGCGTTCGATGTCGCAGGGCCGCGCCCAGTACACGATGCAGTTCGACCACTACGAACCGGTTCCGACCGCGGTCGCCCAGGAAGTCCAGAAGAAATACGCGTAACTCGAGCGGGTTGCACGAGACCTTAATTTGAGCCCCGCACGGGCAAGGAATGGAGACATCACATGGCAAAAGGTAAATTCGAGCGCACCAAGCCGCATGTGAACATTGGCACGATCGGCCACGTCGATCATGGCAAGACGTCGCTGACGGCGGCGATCACGAAGTATTTTGGCGAATACAAGCGCTATG
>NZ_RZSL01000679.1:0-2898 GCF_003997355.1 Mesorhizobium sp. M1E.F.Ca.ET.041.01.1.1
GGCCGCTGCCGAGCTGCGCCTCTCGACCCGCCAAGTCTACAATCTGCTGGCGCGCTACCGCAACGATCGGACCGTGACGTCGCTGCTGCCCCAGTTGGATGGCAGCCGCAAGAAGCGCCTTGATCAAGGCATCGAGGCGATCATTGCGACGACGTTGCGAGAGCAGTGGCTCGTGCTGGAGGCTCCGCCGCTCGCTCCCGTCGTGGCCGAGATCCGCGCTCGCTGCGAAGAGGCCGGCTTGGCCGCTCCGTCCTATCTCACGGTCGCCCGCCGGATACCCGGGCTGTTCAGCCCCGAGGAGATCGCGAGGAAACGGTCCGCCAATCCGAAGCATCTCCAGCGGCTCAAACCGCGGCCAGGATACATCCATGCGGCACGCCCGCTCGATGTCTGCCAGATCGATCACACGCCCACCGACATCAACTTCGTGGAGGTCGTCGACGGCGGCGGAACGTTCATCGGCCGGGCATATCTCACGATCGTCACCGACGTGGCCACCCGCTGCATTCTTGGCTTCTGCCTCACCCTCGAGAAGCCGTCGGCGCTGTCGGTCGCGCTCTGCCTGGCGCACGCCATGTGTCCAAGGGAGGCATGGTTGGCCGCGCGCGGCATCGAGCATGGATGGCCGATGTTCGGTCGACCACGGTCGCTCGTCACCGACTCAGCCAAGGAGTTCAAAGGGAATGCCTTCCAGCGCGGGTGCGAGGACTACGGCATTCGGATCCACTACCGGGATCGCGGCCGCGTCCACCAGGGCGGCGTGGTCGAAAGGCTGCTCGGAAAGCTCAACGCCGTTCTTGCGACGCAGCCCGGCTCTACGGGCAGATCCGTGGCGGACCGCGACGAATATCCCGCAGAGCGCCGAGCCCGTCTCTGCTTCGCCGATCTGGAGCGATGCGTCGCGCTCGCGGTGATCGACCATAACCTTCAGCAAAACGCGAGGACATTGAAGGTGCCGGCGACAGAATGGAACCGGCTGGCGCACGATTTGCCCCGCTTCGACGATGATCCTATACGGGTCTTGCTGGCATTCATGCCTGGGACGGAGAGGCGCATCTCGCCGCAGGGCGTCAGCATGTTCGCGTTGGACTATTTTTCACCGTGGCTGGGCAGCCTCGTCCCGCAGCGGGACCGGCTCAGCCGGCTCGAGGTGCGATACGACCCTCGCTACATCAGCCACATCTACATCCGGGATCCCGACACACGAGAGTTCCGGCCGGTGGCGAGAAGAGACGGGATCACCACACCGACGACGCTATGGGAGCACCAAGGTGACCGTGCTCATCGACGTGCCGCAAACGCCCGATCGGATGTAGAGAAGGTGACGCTTCGCAGCCGGATCGCGGAAATAGCGGGTGGGCAGAAGCCTTCAAAGGCGGCCGTGCGCGATGCCGTCCGTCGAGCACACGCGGCCGAAGCGCCCAAACCCTATGATGCGATGCGTCCGGCGACGCCAGCGCCTGCCGAGCATCCGATACGTCAGAAACGCCGTCTGCCGGTCGAGGATTGGTGACGTGGTGGACCATCTGCTCGACCACGTTCGCCCGGTTCTTGACCGCAGCATGGAAGAGCGGATCGCCTATATCCAGGCGCCGCGATGGATCGGACATCAGGTGGCAGTCCAAGCGCATGAACGCCTTGCCGAGTTGCTGTCCCGGCCGGGGCGTTGCGGACCCGAGGCCTGATGCTCGTCGGACCCTATGCCAACGGCAAGACGATGATCGCCGAACGGTTTGCTGTCGAACATCTGAGAACCGCCGAGCAGCAGCGGGTGTGGGTGGTCCAGACGCGTGAGGGTGCGGGCCTCGCCCATTTCTATGGAAGCATCCTCGAGGCATTGCGAGCGCCAACCGGCATGGGTCGTGGTGTCGGTCGCAAAGCCGAGCAAATCGATCGCCTGTTCGACAGCGTGAAGCCCAGGATGCTGATCTTCGACGAATTCCACAATGCGCTGCGGGGCCGATCGCGGGACGTCGAGGCGGTTCTTGCATTCCTCAGAAGGATCGGCCGCCAGTTCGACATTTCACCGATTCTGATCGGTGAGGCCGCCGTGTACGACTTCATCAACCAGACCGCCGAAATGGCGACCCGATTCGACCTGCATGCAGTGCCGCGATGGCAATATGGCGAGGAGTTTCACGCGCTGCTCGACAGCCTCGAAGCCTCCATGCCGCTCGCCCGCGCTTCCGATCTCTCGGATGAACCGATGGCGCGGATGATCTTCCAGATCTCCGAGGGCCTGATCGGCGAGATCGTGGCGATCGTCTCTGCGGCGGCCGTGGCGGCGGCAAGGTCTGGCGCGGAGCGGATAACGAAAACGGGCATCGAGGCGCTGCGCTACATCCCCGTCTCGAAGCGCCGCCGGGCGCCGGTGCGTGACCGCCTGCTGTGAGCGGAGCGCGCTTCGCCATCGAGGTCCGTGAGCGATACGGGGACGTCGTTCGGGATCGGTGGCCCGTTTCCATTGACCCGCAGCCGGATGAGCTGTTGTCGAGCTGGCTCCACCGCCTTGCCATCGCCAACGGTATCGCGCCGCGGCCATTCGCCAGCGTCCTCGAGTTGGGCGACGGAATGTGGTCGCCGCGCCTCGATCTCCGGCTTCCACGCGAGGTCGCCACCCTGCTGACCGGTCGGACGGACGTTCCACACGAAACGATATCGGCGATGGCGATGACTGGTCCAGCGTTGACGCCGCTCCTGCTGCCGTTGCGCGAGAACGTCCGCCGGAACCGTTCGACCTGGATGCAGTATTGTCCCCAGTGCCTTGCCGACGACGAAGTGCCGTATTTTCGCCGTCCCTGGCGGCTGGCGACGCGCATCTCGTGCTTCGTGCATGGTCGCGGTCTTCGGGATCGATGTCCCGCCTGTCGAAGCGGGATTGCATCCTTCGACCAGACC
>NZ_RZSL01000067.1:0-17755 GCF_003997355.1 Mesorhizobium sp. M1E.F.Ca.ET.041.01.1.1
CAAGGGGGGAGATCAGCAGCTTGGCCGCCGGCGCTATTCCTGCAACGTCGGCGATTGGCGAAGGTCGTGGCGGCAGTCAATCTCCCCCCTTGCGGGGGAGATGGCCGGCAGGCCAGAGGGGGGTGTGACGGAGCGCTGACGTCTGCCAAAAGCTACTCAAACCTCTCCGGCAGATGATGCTCTTCCGCCAAATCCGAGAAGCGCGTGAACTCGCCGTGGAAGGCGAGGCTGACCGTGCCGGTCGGTCCGTGGCGCTGCTTGGCCACGATGCACTCGGCCTTGCCGCGCGCCTCGTTCATCTCGTTTTCCCATTTGATGTATTCGTCGGTGCCGAGCTTCGGCTCGCGGTTCTTGAGGTAATACTCCTCGCGGTAGACGAACAGCACCACGTCGGCGTCCTGCTCGATGGAGCCCGATTCGCGCAGGTCCGAGAGTTGCGGGCGCTTGTCGTCGCGGCTTTCGACCTGACGCGAGAGCTGAGACAGCGCGATGATCGGCACGCCGAGCTCCTTGGCCAAAGCCTTCAGGCCCGTGGTGATCTCGGTGATTTCCTGCACGCGGTTCTGCGAGGCCCTGGCGCTCGACCCCTGCATCAGCTGGATATAGTCGATGACGATGAGGTCGAGGCCGCGCTGCCGCTTCAGCCGCCGCGCGCGGGCGGAGAGCTGCGCGATCGAGATACCACCGGTCTGGTCGATGAACAGCGGGATCTTCTGCATCGTCTGCGAGCAGGCGACCAGCTTCTCGAAATCCATCTCGGAGATTTCACCGCGGCGGATCTTCGATGACGAAATCTCGGTCTGTTCGGAGATGATGCGGGTGGCAAGCTGCTCCGACGACATTTCGAGCGAGAAGAAACCGACGACGCCGCCATTGGCCGCCTTGAAGCTGCCGTCGGCCTGCTGCGCCGGCACGTAAGCCTCGGCGATGTTGAAGGCGATGTTGGTGGCTAAGGAGGTCTTGCCCATGCCGGGGCGTCCGGCGAGCACGATCAGGTCGGAGGGCTGCAGGCCGCCCATGCGGCGGTCGAGGTCGCGCAGGCCCGTGGCGATACCCGACAGATGGCCGTCGCGCATGAAGGCGGCGTTGGCCATGTCGACGGCGGTCTTGACCGCATCGTTGAAGCTCTCGAAGCCGCCGTCGTAGCGGCCTGTTTCCGCCAACTCGAAAAGACGCCGCTCGGCGTCCTCGATCTGGTCGGAGGGCGACATGTCGACCGGCGCGTCATAGGCGATGTTGACCATGTCCTCGCCGACGGTGATCAGCGCGCGGCGCGTGGCGAGGTCGTAGATGGCGCGTCCGTAATCGGTGGCGTTGACGACGGTGACCGCTTCGACAGCAAGGCGCACGACATACTGCGCGACCGTCATGTCGCCGACCTTTTCTTCGGCGGGAAGGAAGGTCTTCAATGTGATCGGCGTCGCGATCTTGCCCATGCGGATGAGCTCGGCCGCCACCTCGAAGATCCGTCGATGCAGCGGCTCGTAGAAATGCGCGGGCTTGAGAAAATCGGAAACGCGGTAGAAAGCGTCGTTGTTGACCAGAATGGCGCCAAGCAGCGCCTGCTCGGCCTCGATGTTGTTCGGTGCCTCGCGATAAAGCGGTTGCTCCGCCACGCCGATTTTGCGCGCTGCTTCTGCCATGATGTCCCCGATTTCGATCCCGGCTTCTCGATAACAAGAACGAGATGAGTCGGTGTTGACCTTTCTGCATCACCACGCGGCCAATCGGCCTTGATGCCCGTTGTTCACAGGAACGGCGAACCGTCCACAGGACAGTATTCCGGTGGCCCGATTCCGGTTGACTCGGCAAGTCATGATTCTTATGCGCAAGTATGGAACGAAGCAAGAACAAATTAGATGGCTGATTGCCGTCGGAGGCTCGCTCACAACCGATCTGCCACGTCTGTTCGCGCAGGGTGCCGCGGACGACCTAGATTAGTCGAAACACTCGTCAGGTCGTCATCCTATGGTCTGCGCCGCGTCGCTTCGCTCCCGCTCCGCCCGTGGATGACGAAGTCTGGACGCTTCGGCTAATCTCCAAAGCACGCGAGCCGCCAGCGCACCGGCGATGCGACTCTCTCGATGCCGAGGTCGTCCGGGTATGCGGCCTATGCCAGCGTATCGCCCCAGTCCGCCCGCCGCGCCGTCTTGAACACTTCGCCGTCGCGCTTGCTGAACAGGCGCTCGCCGGCGCTGCCGTCCGGTTGGCAAAGCTTTAGCACCACCTTGCCCGAACCCGCTTTCGGCGGCGCGATCACCAGCGCCGCGCGCGCCGCCGCCGGCTGCCGCGATGCGGCGAGGTAGATGAACTTCTCGTCCTCCCACGGCACGTCGGCCTCCTTGGCCAGCCGATGCAGGCGCGAGCGGGCGACACGGCGCGAGAAGTGACACCAGTCGGGCGGAACAAGCGGGCAGGGCGCCACGTGCGGGCAAGGCGCCGAGACATGCGCGCCGGCTTCGATGAGCTGCGATCGCACGGCAAGAACGCGCTGCCAGCCGGCCGGCGTTCCGGGCTCGACGACGAGCAGCGTGTCGGTGGTCAACCGCCAGAGCCTGCCGACGAGCTTCGGCAGCGAGGCCGGCGCGATCTCGTCCAGAACATAGGCCGCGCTGACGAGATCGGCGGGCCCGAGACCGTCGAGATCGATGGTGGCGTCGCCGGCGACCCAGTCCGCGCGGGCGGCGATCGCGCCGGCTGCCAGCGACTGCCCGATCTTGCGCACCGAAGCACTCGCCTCGACCAGAACCGCCTGCTCGAGCTCAGGCCAGACGTCCACCGTGGCCCAAAGCATGGTGCCAGGCCCGGCGCCGATATCGAGCAGGCTTTTCGGCAGGAACTCGGGTCGAGCCTCTTCCAGCGCATCGAGGCTTGCGCGGACAGCGGCGTAAGTTGCGGGCAGCCTGGTCGCCAGATAGGCCTTCACCGCCATGTCTTCGGCCATGTGCAAACGGCCGTCGCGCAGTTCGGCGCGGTAGCGTTCGGAAAGCGTTCTCGCCGCCTGTTTCAGCGCCGGCAGCGGCACCTTTTCGAGCAGGCCGTCGACGCCTTGCCGGAGCGGGGCGGGCAGCTCCACTTCAGACTCCCCGCGGTGCCAGAAGGATGACCGAGGCGCCGACGATGCAGAGCGCGGCGCCGGCGAGGTCGAAGCGGTCGGGGCGCGCGCCTTCGATCAGCCAAAGCCAGCCGAGCGAGGCGGCGATGTAGATGCCGCCATAGGCCGCATAGGCGCGGCCGGCGGCGTTGGTGTCGACGAGCGCCAGCAGGAAGCCGAAGAGGGCAAGCGAGACGAGGCCGGGAACAAGCCACAGCGGCGACTTCGCCAGCCGCCACCAGGCCCAGAAAGAAAAGCAGCCGGCGATCTCGGCAAGCGCGGCTGCGATGTAGATGAGATAGGTCATGAAAAAGGCCTCGCGAACGAGACCTTTTTCACGGCATCAGCCGCAATGGCAAGCGGCAATCCGCGCCGCCTACTCCACCGCCTTGCGGCGGCGCGCGGGCTTGGCGGCCACCGGAGCCGGCTCCTGATGGCCGAGGTCGCGCATTTCCAACGCCTTCTCGCATTTGGCCATGTAGTCGCGCGTCATCGGCAGCGTGTCGTTCTTCTTGGCGAGTTGGATCTGGAAGATGACCAGGTCCTGCCAGCGGAAGGCGGCTTCCGAGGCGGCGAGGTAGAATTCCCACATGCGGCAGAAGCGCTCGTCATAGATCGCCTTGGCCTTGTCGCGGTTGGCGGCAAAGCGCATGCCCCAGTGCTTCAGCGTCTCGGCATAGTGCAGCCTGAGCATCTCGATGTCGGTGACCACCAGGCCCGACTTCTCGATTGCCGGCATCACTTCGGAAAGGGCCGGGATGTAGCCGCCGGGGAAGATGTATTTACGGACGAAGGCACTGGTCGCCCACGGCACGCCGGAGCGGCCGATGGTGTGGAGCAGCATCACGCCGTCGGGCTTCAAGAGCGTCGCCGCCTTGTCGAAGAAGGTGCGGTAGTGGTTGACGCCGACATGCTCGAACATGCCGACCGAGACGATGTGGTCGAAGCGTTCGTTGAGCGCGCGGTAGTCCTTGAGGTCGAAATGCACCCGGTCCTGCAGGCCCATCGCATGCGCGCGGTCGGTGGCGACGCCATGCTGTTCGGTCGACAGCGTCACACCCTGAACATCGACGTCGAACGTCTTGGCGAGATAGAGACCGAGCCCGCCCCAGCCTGAACCGATGTCGAGCACCGTTTGTCCGGGCTTAAGCCTCAACTTGGCGGCGATATGGCGCTTCTTGGCGAGCTGCGCCTCGTCCAGCGTCATGTCGAGCTGTTCGAAATAGGCGCAGGAATACTGCATGTCCTCGTCGAGGAAGAGCTTGTAGAGCTCGCCGGACAGATCGTAGTGGCGCTGCACGTTGCGGCGCGAGCGCGAGGCGGTGTTGATCTGCTGCAGGCGGCGAAAGGCGTGGCGCAGACCCTCGATCGCCTTCGACCAGGTCGCGTCGATGCCGCCGCTGCCCATGTTCTGGAAAGCGATGCGCATCATGCCCAGCACCCCGCCCTCGAGGATGTCGAGCTCGCCGTCCATATAGGCCTCGGGCACGGCCAGCATCGGATCGAAGCTGATGGCGCGCTCGGCATGCGTGGTCTTGATGTGCATGTGCACGGGCTCGCCGCTGCCGTCGCCGAAAGTAACGGACGAGCCCTTCGGCCCGGTGACCTTGAGATTGCCCGTGCGCACCAGGCCGTCGAGAATGCGCTTCAAAAGAATATTCATGACCAAATGTCCCTCAGGGCAGGCTGACTTCCGCGCAAGGCCCGAAACGGTATCGGTATCGGGCGGGTCCTGCGCGAAAGTCACAGGTACTACGGCGTCATTTCTGCGTCCAAAGGACGCGCGACGCTATAGTCTGCCTCAAGATATAGGGGTTCGAAAAGTTCCATTTGGCATAAAAATGCCCGGGTCGTGTGCCCGGGCGTTAGTCCAGAAATTCTGGAGGCCTGCGAGCCGGAGCAGCGCTCCGGCCCTGTCGATCAGGTGTTGGCGATCAGGCGTTGTCTTCGCCGCTTTCGAATTCGGCGTTCGGGTCGAAGAAGTTCTCCGGCCGGGCGTTGTCGTTGATGTCCTCGCCATAGATGGCTTCGGCCGTCGTCAGCATCTCGCCCTTGGCCTGGCGCTCCGCCTCTTCAGCCGAGCGGGCGACGTTAAGCGTGACGGTGACCTCGACTTCCGGATGCAGCGCGATCGCCACATTGGTGAGGCCGATAGTCTTGATCGGCTGGTTGAGCTCGATCTGGTTGCGGTTGACGCTGAAGCCCTCGGCGGTCAAAAGCTCGGCGATGTCGCGGGTCGACACCGAGCCGTAGAGCTGGCCGGTCTCGCCGGCCGAGCGCACGACGATGAAGCTCTTGCCGTCGAGCTTCTCGGCGACCTGGCTGGCCTCCGACTTGCGCTCGAGGTTGCGGGCTTCGAGCTGGGCGCGCTGGCCCTCGAACTTCTTCTTGTTGGCTTCGTTGGCGCGCAGCGCCTTGCCCTGCGGGAGCAGGAAGTTGCGGGCGAACCCGTCCTTGACCTTGACGGTGTCGCCCATCTGGCCGAGGCGGGAAATGCGCTCGAGGAGAATGACTTCCATGGTTTCGTTCCTTCGGTTTGACGCCATCCGGGATGACGTCGGATTCTGTTGGAACAGGTCAGGAAGCAAGAGGGGCGTCGCCGCCGGTGTCGCTGTCCTGCCTGTCTGGCAGTTAGAGGTTCGTGGCCTCAACTCGGGATTTGAACCTGCCCTTGCGGCGCCCGTCGCCGTGGGGTCGAAGCGGGCGGCAAGCCGCCCGCGTCAATACTCTAGCTTAGCGAACCACGTAGGGCAGCAGGCCGAGGAAGCGGGCGCGCTTGATCGCCTTGGCGAGCTCGCGCTGCTTCTTCTGGCTGACGGCGGTGATGCGCGACGGCACGATCTTGCCGCGCTCGGAAATGTAGCGCTGCAGCAGACGCACGTCCTTGTAGTCGATCTTGGGCGCATTGGCGCCGGAGAACGGGCAGGTCTTGCGGCGGCGATGGAACGGGCGCCGGGTCGGGATCTGGTTGATGTCGACCATTATTCTGCACCCCCTTCAACGTTTTCGCGCGGACGGCGCGGACCACGGTCGCCGCCATCACGGTCGCCGAACGAACGCGGACCGCGATCACCGCGATCGCGATCGCCGAACGAACGCGGGCCACGGTCACGGTCGCCGAAGCCGCCGCGCTCGGAGCGCTCCTCGCGCTTCTGCATCATCGCCGAGGGGCCTTCCTCATGCGCCTCGACCTTGATGGTGAGGAAGCGCAGGACGTCTTCCGACAGGCCCATCTGGCGCTCCATTTCGTTGAGCGCGGCCGGCGGGCAGGTGATGTCCATCAGCGTGTAGTAAGCCTTCCGGTTCTTCTTGACCCGGTAGGTGAGGGACTTCAGTCCCCAGTTCTCGATCCGGCCGACCGATCCGCCATTGGCGGCGATGACGCCCTTGTACTGTTCGACAAGCGCATCGACCTGCTGCTGCGACAGGTCCTGCCGGGCAAGAAACACATGTTCGTAGAGAGCCATTATGTTAAGTGCCTTTCTTCGTTTCTCTCACCGGCCCTCGCGGCTAAGCCTCTGCAACTTGTCTGACCCGGTCGCGAACGAGCGGGGAAGAAAGGAGCATCACGAGACGGTCGAGAGCGGAGACACGGGAGGCCAAAAGCGCTTGTGGCTTCGTGACGTGGCGAATGCCACGGCCCTCCGTTCAGCCCCCAGCAAGGACCGGCAGATTGCGGGCGTCTATACAGCAATTCCCCAGGAAGGCAAGGGCGGGAGACAGGATCGACAATTCCACGATGCCGCAGGGCCGGAAATCTCCGGCGGTCCCGGATTGATGACAGGCTCAGCTCGTATGGGCGACGAGCGGCGCCACCGTCTCGGGGAAGAAGTCGGGCGCGGTATGACGCTTGCCGAACATCATATCGTACTGAATGAGTCGGAAATCGTTGATCTGCGGATCGATCTTCTTCTGCCTCGCCCAGTCGGGCGTCGCTTCGCCGGAGGGCGAAAGCAGAAGGTTGCGGTCGACCACCCGATAACGCTCGCGCAGCGCGCCGAGGAAGCCGGTGTAATAGGGATGCGTGATCCCGGCCGTGGTGAGGATATGGTAGGGCAGGAAGGCCGGGCTCACCGAGCCCAGGTTCTCCACCGGACCGGAGCGGTTCGACCAGATGATCAGTGGCGTGTCGTGATGCTCGAGCGCCGCCTCCGGCGTCGGCTCCCTGCGCGGCGCGACATTGTCCTTGAGGAAGCCGGTCTCGACATAGACGGGACCGAGCGGCGGCAGATGGTCGCCGAAGAAGGCGACGATGGTCGGCCGCTCGCGCTTCTTGGCCCATTCGATCAGCCGCTTAAGGCCGCGATCGGCATCGGCCGAGCCTTCGGCATAAGAGAGCAGCGATTCCCGCGCCCAGGTGCTGATCGGCGCATCGACCGAGTGGGTCGGATTGTAATAGCGGTAGGGTTCGTAAGGCCCGTGGTTCTGCAGGCTGACGGCGAACATGAACACCGGATCCTCGCTGGCATCGGCCTCGCGGATGATCTCGTCGGTCATCGCGGCGTCGGAGGCCAGCGGCCCGCGCTTTTCCATCGGCGGCAGCGTCTCTTCCGAGCGGAAGTCGCTGAAGCCGAAGTCGGCATAGACGGCGCCCCGGTTCCAGAACCAGTTGGTGCCCGGATGGATGGCGCGCGCCCGGTAGCCCTCGCTCTTCAGGAAGGTCGCCAGCGACGGCGTCGGCGTGCGCACATATTGCTGGTAGGGGATCGAGCCCGCCGGCAGGAAGGCGTTCGAGAAGCCTGTCAGCGCCTCGAACTCGATATTGGCGGTCATGCCGCCGAACTCCGGCGAGAACATCGAACCGGAGCGCAGCGCGCGCACCGTCGGGATCGGATCAGGCTTGATTCTGACGCCGGGAAGCTCGGTCGAATCCCAGAAGGATTCGCTCATCACCACGATGATGTCGGGCTTCTCGTCCGGCACCGAGGCGGTAACTTCGGGACGTACGATCGCGTCCATCGTCTTTTCGGAATAGCCGGGCGGCGCTGACACATGCGCCATCGGCACGTTCATCGCGAAGGCGAGCGCGAAGCCGTTGGAGGCGTAGTTCTCCTTCTGGTCCCACATGATCGGGATGATCTGCAGCCTGTCGCGCGTCCATGAGAAGGTGGCATAGTCCATGATCGAGACGAAGAAGGCGAGCAGCGGCACGGCGAGCGTCAGGCGCGCCAGCCGTCCCTTGCGGCTGAGGATCGGAACGCGGCGGCGCCAGACCCGCCAGCCATAGACGAGCAGTGTCAGACCCGCGACGATCGTCACCGCAAGCAGCGCGGCAGTCCACGGGCGCTCGCGCACCAGAAGCGGCATCAGCGCCATGATCTGGCGTGCGTAGAGGAAATCGGTGGGATAGAGCGGGTCGCCGAGATAGTGCGATTTCTGGTGACCGACAAAGGCCAGCGCCAACGTCAGCGGCGTGACGATCATCAGGCTCTGATGGCTGCGGCCAAGGACGGCGTCGAGGCCGATCAGCACCAGCGCAAAGACGATGATGGTTGTCCAGCCAGGCTTGAACGGCTGCAGGAAGAAGTCGACCGTGCCGAAGAAGTCGCCGCGCACGATCCATTCGATGGCGAACACCAGGAGCGCCGAGGCAAGCAGCGTGGCGAGGCCGTAACGGACGATAGGCCATCTCCGCCCCGGCAGATAGCCGGTGGACGGATCGTCTTCCAAGAATTGCGGCACGGGTTTGCCCGCGCCCTTCCTGATCCTTGCCACGTCGCTTCCCCCGGCCCTTGCCGCGCTTGCTTCCGTTCGCGCTTGGCGTCTTCCACACGCGTCACGCTTCTGTCATCGAAATGTCACGCAAAGCTAGCGCCTGTGGCGGAAATAAGAAGAGCCAGCAAACGATTCGTGAGCGGTTTTCATCAGGTGTGATCGCCAAAAAGCCTTTTGGAACAGGCAACTCGGCCGGTTTTCCGGCTGAAATGGGCGCCGAACTGGCGCCTGCGGGCTTGACTTGGTCGTCCGCCTTGCGTCAGAGGCAGGGAAAAACAAGCCGTTGGAGACGCTGAGATGGCCGTCGCATTCACCTTTCCGGGACAGGGCAGCCAGTCCGTCGGCATGGGCAAGGATCTCGCCGATGCCTTTCCCGAGGCCCGCCGCGTCTTCGAGGAAGTCGACGAGGCGCTTGGCGAAGGTTTGTCGAAACTGATCTGGGAAGGGCCGGAGGAGACGCTGACGCTGACCGCCAACGCCCAGCCGGCATTGATGGCGGTTTCGCTTGCGGCCTTGCGGGCGCTGGAATCGCGCGGCTTTTCGCTGAAGGACAAGGTGTCTTACGTCGCCGGCCATTCGCTCGGCGAATATTCGGCGCTTGCCGCGGCCGGCTTCGTCTCGATTGCCGACGCCGCGCGGCTGTTGCGCATCCGCGGCAATGCCATGCAGGCGGCGGTGCCGGCGGGCGAGGGCGCCATGGCAGCCATCATCGGGCTTGAGCAGGCCGGCGTCGAAGCCGCCTGCGCCGAGGCTGCCAAAGGTTCGGTCTGCCAGATCGCCAACGACAATGGCGGCGGCCAGCTGGTTATTTCCGGCGCCAAGGCGGCTGTCGAGCTGGCGGCGAAGCTGTGCACCGAAAAGGGCGCGAAGCGCGCGCTGATGCTGCAGGTCTCCGCCCCGTTCCACTCAGCACTGATGGCGCCGGCGGCCGAGACCATGCGCGAGGCGTTGGCCGGCGTGGCGAAGAACGCGCCGGTCGTTCCCGTCGTGTCCAACGTGACCGTCACGCCCACAGATGACCCGGATGAGATCGCCCGCCGCCTGGTCCAGCAGGTGACCGGCCGCGTGCGCTGGCGCGAGACGGTGGAATGGTTTGGCGCCAACGGCGTAGCGACGCTTTACGAAGTCGGCGCCGGGAAAGTGCTGTCGGGCCTCGCGCGGCGTATCAACCGCGACATCGCCACCGCCGCCATCGGCACGGCAGCGGAGATCGATGCGGCGCTGGCGGCATTGGGCTAGGAAGATCGAACCATAGGTGCGACATGGCCGGATCAAAGCCAGGCCGGAGCAGAGTCCAGCGCGATTTCGAAGAGTATGAAGACTATCGCCTCTCAGCCGAGGTCGTGGAGCGGATCCGGCTTGGCAAGGAAGATATCCTTAAGGCCCAAGATTTCTGGCATGGCTTGGACGATTTAACGTATACGGAACACACATCGCTCGGGGCGTATTCGCGAAAATGAGGTTGGAAAAATGTTCGAACTGACCGGCCGCAAGGCGCTCGTCACCGGCGCATCGGGAGGCATCGGCGAGGCGATTGCCAGGGTGCTGCACAGCCAGGGCGCCATCGTAGGCTTGCACGGCACCCGTGTGGAGAAGCTGGAAGCCCTGGCCGGCGAGCTCGGCGAGCGCGTAAAGCTGTTTCCGGCGGACCTGACGAACCGCGACGCGGTCAAGGCGCTTGGCCAGAAGGCGGAGGCCGACCTCGAAGGCGTCGACATCCTGGTCAACAATGCCGGCATCACCAAGGACGGCCTGTTCGTGCGCATGTCGGATGCCGACTGGGACCAGGTTCTGGAGGTGAACCTCACCGCCGTGTTCAGGCTAACGCGCGAGTTGACGCATCCGATGATGCGCCGCCGCCATGGCCGCATCATCAACATCACGTCCGTGGTCGGCGTCACCGGCAATCCCGGCCAGACCAACTACTGCGCCTCCAAGGCCGGCATGATCGGCTTTTCCAAGTCGCTGGCGCAGGAGATCGCCACCCGCAACATCACCGTCAACTGCGTCGCCCCGGGCTTCATTGAATCGGCCATGACCGGCAAGCTCAACGACAAGCAGAAGGAAACGATCATGGCGGCGATCCCGACCAGGCGCATGGGCACCAGCGCCGAGGTCGCCTCGGCCGTCGCCTATCTCGCTTCCAATGAGGCGGCTTACGTCACCGGCCAGACCATCCATGTCAATGGCGGCATGGCGATGATCTGAGAACGGTCAGCGACATTCGCTAAGCAAACTGATCGCTGCTTCCGTCCCTCGGTCTCAATAAGTGACCGTGACGACCACCGTGTCGGTGTAGACGCCAACTGACGGCGTTACCTGTGGCGGCACGCGGCCATAGACAGTCAGGTTCTGCGCTACCCCGATTCCGGTTCCGGGGACCGTGCTGCCAGGCGTCGACGAGTCGCCCCAAGGTTGAGTCCGATTAACATCCTTGTATAGGCCATAGGTCACGGTTTCCGCACCCTTCGACATCTTGCGCGCCGTCGGAGGCGAGCCGGTGGTGCCGCCGTTCAGCGAGACGGTATACGCTGCCGCTGGCGTGCAGGTGACCGAAACCTGGCCGGTGGCGTCGACATTGGCACTGAGTGTTCCTGTCGATCCGAAATCGATGTTCTGGGTCGACACGAGGCAATTGGCTGCGACCGTAGCATTTACGGTGAAGGTTGGACTTGGAGCTAGGATACCGGCACCCGAACCACAATCGTTGCCGGTGCTGTAGCGATAGCGGAACTCGACATCTGCACCGGAAAACGTCGACAGATAGATTCCGGGCGGCACCGTTCCCTGGCTACCAAATGCGGCGCCATAAATGGTCGCAGTGCCTGTGGCCGTGCCCAAAGTATTCGGCGTCAACGCCAAAGCCGGCGGGCGGGAGGCATATGCCCATGCATAAGAGCCCCACACCACGCTGCGCGCCGAATCCGAATAGAGCTGATAGTTGAGGGTGTTGGCGCCGCTCAACATCTGGCGGGCCGTCGCAGACGTTGCGCCTCCGGTGCCGGCCCCGAGATTCGGGCAAATCAGGATGCGCTGGCCTGCGGTACCGGTGCAATTCATGCTGATTGTCGCCGTCGAGTTGGTTTGGCTGGTCAACAGCGTATCGACCGGGCCGAAGTCCATGCTGGAAACGCCAAAGGCGCAGCTTTGCGCCCAGGCGAGCGAAGGAATCGGTGCGATGGCTGAGAGGATGATAATGCGCAAGAGAATGACGGTGCGGAGCATTTCTTCTCCTGTTTTCAGCGGCAGGCTACGTCCTTGATTGCCACCTGCTGACCTGGCTGGGGCTTGTAGGGGAAGTCGGCCCGGCATGAGGTACCGTCCAGGCGATCGACCACGACGGCGTTCTGGGAGTTGAGGCCGCGAATGTAGGCTTGACCGTCATAGCCGATGACGAACTCTTCCGAGCCACCTTCGATACGACCTTTCAGGCCGGCCTCCAATGGCTCGCCGTTGCTGTCGACCAGGGTGACCAGCGCCGCTTTCGGCGCTTCCGAGACCCCGAACTTCACTACCACGCCGCTGCGATCGGCCGGCATCACGACTTCCTTGGTGGCCGGAACATCCGCATCGACCGGCAGGTTCTTGGGGTCGATCGAAACCGTGTTCGGCTCATAGGAGTTGAGGCCGGGGACCAGAATACGCCCTTGCCGATTGGTCTTTCCCACCGGCCGGTTCTGGAATTGGACATCGACATCGGGCGCACCGACCTCGACGACGGCGAAAGCATCGTCGATACGGTTGGTTGCAAAGACCCCGCCGCCTGCCACGGCAATCGCACCGTCCATTTGCGCGGTCGCCCGAACATCCTTGCCGTATTGTTGAACGCCGGCCTCGAAGCGCGCGAAGGGCGAGCGGTAGCTCGCCGCGGCCGAACGGTTAGGCGTGTCGCCTTCCGAGGTTCGTACCCGCCAGCCAATGCTGCCCTCTTCCAGCCGCTCCGACTTGGCGATGTCCGCCACGACATTCAGACCATCAGGTCCCTGCTCGACCCCTGCGGAGGCCGTGATATCGTCGCCGAACGGGATGGAGACCCCTGCGAAGATACCGAAACTGCCGCGATCCTCGAGGTCGGTAAAAGCCGTGGCATAGAGGCTGCTTCGTTTGAATATCTGCTGGTTGTAGGAAAGGCCGACAATCTGGCTCTTCTGGCCTTCGGCACTTTCGAGATGCGTGTAGGAGAGATTGAGGCTCGAAAAGTCGAGCGGCGTCGGAACGCTGAGAGTGACCTGGTCGATCGCGCGAGGAACGCCTGCGCTGAAGATCGGAACATTGTCGACATCGGAAAACGTTGGTTCGGCTGTCACCGAGGCGATGTCCTCATAGTCGCCGAAGGCGCGCTGAATTCGGCCGTAGATCGACCAGCCTTCGTAGCTCATCTCCAGCGATGCGTTCACAAGCGAGCCGGTGCGCCCGCCATGATGGCTGCCGGCAACCGCAACCGAAGCCGCGCCATAGGGTCCAAGCGGAAAGGCAGCGCCAACTCCGCCATTGATCAAATCTTCGCCGCCCTCTGCATGGCCCTCAAGTGTCAGCCAGTTGGTGAGACCGTAGCGCGCGGTGGCGACGCCAAACACTCGGCTGTCATAGTCGTCGGATTCGATGCCGAAATTGCGCCGTGGAAATCCAATCTCTGCCGAGAAATCGAGCAGACCCTGGCCCAGCATGTCGCTGGACGTATAGAAGGGGAGCCTGGTTGTGGTCTCCCGGCCGAGACTGTCCCTCAGGACAACCTGCGCTTCCCCGGCGCCGGCAAACACCGGCAGGTTGGTGATCTGGTAGGGGCCGGCCGGGATGTTGCCGGTGTAGGTGCGGACGTTCTGGGTGTAGACTTCGAGCGTCGAGGGTACGGCCGCGGTCCCTCCAAAGGAGGGCAGCGGCAACGTGACCAGATCGGGTCTCAAGGCGAAGTTGCGCTCAGCCTGGATGCCGCCGAGGTAGACGGGCCGCGTCCAGGAAAGTCCGCCGGAGATGAAATCCCCAACCCGATAGGTCATCAGGCGTTTCGGGTCGGAGTAGCTCCAGGTCGTGTTGAGTCGTGTAAATCCTCCAAATTCTCCATCCGAATAACCGGCGATAAAATTCTGGCTGAGCGTGCCGAATGGGCTGAACAGACGTGCGTCGAAGCCGCCCGAGATGCTCTGGAACAGATCGACGTCCTTTTCGAACAATTGGTTGGAGCTCGCGAAAAGCGAATAATTAAGCACTGCGCCATAACCGGACTGCGGCTGAATCCGGTCTTCTTTCTCACCCCCGCCAACGTCGACGATGCGAGCGGCGCGCCCCTCGTTCGTGGTAGTGACGTAAAGGCGTTGGGTTGCTTCGTCGATGCGATAGAACACGCCGGGCAGCCGATCCAGCCGGATCAGACCGTTACCGTCTGCAGCGCTCTCTACCGGCTTCAGGCCGACCTGTGTCAGCTCGTCCGGGGTTGCTGCGAAGCCACCGTCAGGCAATTGCGTGAAGGTGCCGATCAGCTCCGTCGAGACGTCATTGATGAACACCTCGAGATAAAGGTCGCGGCGTTCCGTTTGGGCGGGAGCGGGCTCCGCAATTTGGGATTGCGAATCCTGCGCGTTCGCCGGCAGGAGAGGAAGAAAAGTACCTGCAACGACGATCGCGATCCTACTGCCCTTTGATCGCAACTGGAGCATTGAATGGTCCAAAGTCGCTCTGTGCCTTCAACGCGACAGAGCTTCCGGACAGCGATCTGCTGCTGCCGATCGGCCATTGCATGGTGGCGCCGCCCAACACGTAGCCGACAAGTCCGTTGCGGCTTCCAAGCTTTTTGCCGGCTTGCGTCAGATTGACATTGGACAGCCTCAGGCGGCTTTCACCGTTGTTGCGCGCCGTCAGCACGAGGCTTCGGCCTGTCCGCGACAGGCTGAACGATACGTCAGGGCCCTTTGTGTCCGGGTTGCGAAAGAAAACCGGCACGGAATAACGAAGCACCAGGGTGACCGTGCCGGCCTTCCTTCGCGATGGATCGGGCAATTCGTCCACCAGCACGCGGTAGCTCTCCTCGGAGCGTATGGGGGCTTTGCTCGGGCGGACGATGCGAACCACGTAGTCGGCGTTTGGCCCGAGTTGCGTCGAGGGTGGGCTGGCCACCACATCCGAGGTTGGCTCAAGCTTCTCGACACCGTCCGCCTGACTCCATCTGAAAACGCGAAGCTGCACGTTGATCGGCTGCCTGGCATCGTTGTGCAGATTGAGCACGGCGGCGCTGTCGGGGGCGATCAGCTCCAGACTGGTCGGGGCTACTCTGAGAGAGGCTGCCTGTGAAACGCTCGCGCACAGCAGGAAGAGTGCCGCGGCACCAATGCGTGACAGCAAGGGTCGCATGTCGTTCCTCCGTCGGAATGGTCAGTAGGTTACGGTGATCGCAACCGTGTCCGTGTAGACGCCTGCGGCCGGTGTTGCCTGCGGTGGCACTCGCCCATAAACAGTCAGGTTCTGGACATTGCCGGTGCCGGTCCCGGCGACCGTATCTGTGCCGATTGTGTCCCCCCACGGCTGGGTGCGCCCGCTATCGCGATAGAGAGTATAGTTGACCGTGGCAGCGCCCGGCCCGGTCATTTTGCGAACCGCAACAGTCGCGCCGGCGCCGGCGCCGGCACTCAGACCAACGTTGTAGGTCTGACCCGACGTGCATTGCACGCCGATGGTGCTGGTCTGGTCGACATTGGTGTCGATGACGCCTTTCGAGCCGAAATCCAGGTCGCTCGCGGTCTGGACCTTGCATTCGGCCGTAATGGTGATTCGAACCGTCATGTTGCCTGTAGCGACCGCCGCGACGGCAGGGCCCGCGAGGAATGATTGGCACAGGATAACGGCCGAAGCAGCCAAGGGTAGGATGCGCATCCGGTGCTCCGTCCTCAGGGCCTCCTTTCAACCAGAAAGCCCGGCAGCCAGTACCCGCCCCATATATATCCTCCTATGCCACAGTAGGCATAATGTTTCAATCAAGACCTATGTTGCGACGTGTAGAAACCTTTGCCTGTGCCGCATGATCTGCTCACTTCGATGAAACAGACGCCGAGCGACTAAACTCCAGGAGACTTTTTCTTTCGAGTCTGATTCGCTCTTTCATTGATATTTTTGTGCTGCAATATTAGAGTGTTGGAAAATGATGTATTAGAGTATTATAAAATATGAAATCGGCAGAGACACTCCCTTTGGGTTTTGTTGCATGACCATGATGAAGCCGCCTACGGCGGCATGGCGATGATCTGACGGACCTTGTTGATAATTCTACCCTGCCGGTCATCTGCCACGATTATCTGGCTTCCGGTGCTCGCCTGCTGCAGGTACGCGCCGCTCCGGTCCTCGAAAACTGCACCATATGACTCGGCAGGGCGAATTCCGAACAAGGTCGGGTGGGCTGTGAAAACAGCCATTTCGGCTTGGACGCCCGCCATTTTTCGTGTAATGCGGCCGGCAACCCGGCGGTTCGGGCAAAAACCGGTCCTGTGGCGTTGCGTTTCCCGCAAGACCATCTTTCAGCTTGATTAGCGGCAATCGGCCCGCTAACGAAGACAACACAATGTAAGACGAGGATGCCCAAATGAGTGACACCGCAGAGCGCGTCAAGAAGATCGTCATCGAGCATCTCGGCGTCGATGCCGACAAAGTGACGGAGCAGGCGAGCTTCATCGACGATCTGGGCGCGGACAGCCTCGATACGGTCGAACTTGTCATGGCGTTCGAAGAAGAATTCGGCGTCGAGATTCCGGACGACGCCGCCGAGACCATCCTGACCGTCGGCGATGCCGTGAAGTATATCGACAAGGCCTCGGCCTGAGGCTTTCCGCGGGCATCACCGGGGAGGACCTGCGATGAGGCGTGTCGTCGTCACGGGCCTTGGCCTGCTTTCGCCGTTCGGCATGGGTTTCGAGCACAGCTGGAAGGAATTGCTTTCCGGCCGCAGCGCCGCCCGCCGCGTCACCGAATTCGAGGTGGACGACCTTGCCTGCAAGATCGCCCACGTCGTTCCGCGCGGCGACGGCTCCAACGGCACGTTCAATCCCGAGGCTGTGCTCGAGCCGAAGGAACTGCGCAAGATCGGCGACTTCATCCTCTACGGCATCGCGGCCGCCGACGAGGCTCTGGCCGATTCCGGCTGGAAGCCCGAGACGCATGAGGATCAGTGCGCTACCGGCGTGCTGATCGGTTCCGGCATCGGCGGCATCGACGGCATCGCGGAGAACGCGATGATCCTGAAGGAGCGCGGTCCGCGCCGCATCAGCCCGTTCTTCATCCCCGGACAGATCATCAATCTGGTCTCCGGCCAGGTTTCCATCCGGCACGGGCTGAAAGGCCCGAACCATGCGGTCGTCACCGCTTGCTCGACCGGCGCTCACGCCATCGGCGACGCCGCGCGGTTGATCATGTGGGGCGACGCCGACGTCATGGTGGCAGGCGGCGCCGAGGCGCCGGTCACGCGGCTCTCCATGGCAGGGTTCGCTGCATGCCGGGCGCTCTCCACCGAGCGCAACGACACGCCCGAAATCGCGTCGCGTCCCTATGACCGCGACCGCGACGGCTTCGTCATGGGCGAGGGCGCCGGCGTCGTCATCCTGGAAGAGCTCGAGCACGCCAAGGCGCGTGGCGCCAAGATTTATACCGAGGTCACCGGATATGGGCTGACCGGTGACGCCTATCACATCACCGCTCCGGCCGAGGACGGCGACGGCGCGTTCCGCTGCATGACGGCGGCGCTGAACCGGGCGAAGCTCTCACCCGCCGACGTCGACTACATCAACGCGCATGGCACCTCGACCATGGCCGACACGATCGAGCTCGGCGCCGTCGAGCGGCTGGTCGGCAATGCCGCTTCGAAGATATCGATGTCGTCGACCAAGTCGTCGATCGGCCATTTGCTGGGCGCCGCTGGCGCCGCGGAGGCGATCTTCTCGATCCTCGCCATCCGTGACAACATCGCCC
>NZ_RZSL01000680.1:0-2890 GCF_003997355.1 Mesorhizobium sp. M1E.F.Ca.ET.041.01.1.1
CCGTTTTGCCTTGCCCCGTGACGCGGCGGAAGAGGGGGCCATGCGCGATACGGGCCAGCTTCAGCCAGGTCTGCAGGGCGACGGCCGGGCAGGTGGCGTCCGACGAGCCGCGACCAATTTCGACCTCGCCCAGCCGGACTTTGCCCCGCAACGTAACCAGCACGCCTGTCAGGGAAAAAATTCAATCCAGCCGCGACCGTCCCCGGTTTGATCGCGCGCAACGTCAAAGCCGACGATTTCGGAGCGGCGCAAGCCGCCAGCGAAGCCCAAAAGCAGCACGGTCGCGTAGACCGCGCAGCGTGCCACGGTGCTCGAGGACCGGCGGGGAAGGAGAGGGGCCTTCATCCGGCCGCCCCATCTGGATGACGACGCCGACAAATGTCCGGCAGGTCATCGGCGTCAACATTCCAGCCGACGAACCGTTACTGCGAGGGGTTCATGGGCCCGACAAGGAGACGGTTGATGATGCCGTCTAGAATGAGGCGGTTGCAAGGGAGGCCGTGATCCGCAGATCGGTTTCGCTCGACTGCCCCGGCCGGTCCGACTTCTTCCGGGCTTGCCGTGAACTCGGCCTCAAGCGAGCCCGGCTTTACGAACTGATCAGGGCTTATCGAGAGCATCCGGTCACGAGTTCGCTGCTGCCGCGCCCGGGCGGCACGAGACAAGGCAGCCGCCGGTTGCCGGATGAGACCGAGCGGTAATCGCCGAAGCGCTCCGGGACTTTTACAAGACGCGCCAGAAACCAAGCATCCATCGACTGCACAAAGGAGATCCGCGGGCTCTGCCGCTCGCGTGGTGTGCGCGCACCGTCCTGGCATGCGCTGAAGGCTCGGATCGAGGCCATGGACCCCGTCGAACTGACCAAGGCACGGGAAGGCTCGAAGGCAGCGCGCGATCGCTCCCACCCAGTTTCCGATCGCGCGCCCTGCAGCGGGGCGCTGAGGAATATGGCATCGAACTCATCCATCGTCCGATCGGCACTCCCCATATCGATATCGAGCGGCTGATCGGCACCATGATGGGCGCCGTCCATCTTCTGCCGGGCACGACGTTCAGCGACATCGACGAGCGTGGCAGCAATGATTCCGCCGCCCATGCGACGATGACTCTGGCCCTACTTCAACAATGAGATTCTAAAAGCGTTGTGAGTTCAACGCATTGCAGGCGCGAGAACGGGTGTTTGCACTACATTGTGGGGGTTTGGGCCGCCGCTCAAGCGGCCTGTTCGCGGATCACGTGGTTCCGGTGGTGATGCGCTTGCCATCCTTCTCGATCGTGGCCTCCTGCAGCCGGTCTAGGTGCGCAGCAGATCGCCCCATTCGACGCTGGAGCTTTGGCGGCGCAAAGATCCGCCAATTCCTTCTGCAGCAGCAGAGCCAGGAACGAGCAGAACACGTGACCGCGGATCGCCCCATCCGAACTGTGATAGATTGGCCGGGTGCGCATCAACGCCTTAGCCCAGCGGAACAGAACCTCCACCTGCAGAAGGTCGCGGTAGCGAAGGACCGCTTGCAGGGGCGTGATCCTGGCGTTGGTCCTTAAGACGAAGATCCCGTCATAGCGGGTCTCTTGGGCCAGCTTGCCGAGGTCGATCTCGAAGTCGTCTCTGGTGACTGACTTCAAATAGCGTCGACAGGCCTTGTTGCCGATCAGCGCCTTGTCGCCTTTCTTCAGCTGCTTTTGCAGTCCCTCCACGATCGCCTGGCGATCGGCCTGGGACTGTCAGGAATTCTGTGCGTGAGGCCGCTTTCGTCACTGGCTGACGAACCTTTCACCGAAGACGACGGCGAACTGGGTTTTGGCCTCGAACCATTCGCGCGGCGGTCGTTTCCATTCGTCGGCGGCGTGGGTCAGGACCAGATATAACAGTTTCATTGCCGCGTCATCATTGGGGAAATGGCCTCGGGTGCGAACGCCGCGGCGCAGTTTCGAGTTCAGCGCTTCAATTTGGTTCGTGGTGTAGATGATCCGGCGCACGCTTTCAGGGAAGGCGAAGAACGGTACCACGTATTGCCAGTTGCTTTGGGTGATCGCCGGATACCGCTGGCCCCAGTAGCCGGCCTCGAATTCCTCCAAGGCCTTCATGCCGGCTTCGGCATCCTTTGCTCCGCTAGATCGCGCGCAGCGCCGGCACGACCGGCTTACGATCCTTCCACGACACGAACTCCAGCGAATGGCGGATCAGGTGCACGATGTAGGTCTGGACGACAGTCTGTGCAAAGGCGTTGATCGCCTCGGGGAAGCCCTTCAGCCCGTCGACGACGGCAATCAGGATGTCGCCGACGCCCTGGTTCTTCAATTCGTTCATGACGCGCAGCCAGAACTTGGCCCCCTCGGTCTGCTCTCCAGATGCCGAGGATCTCCTTCGTGCCGTCGGGCAGGATGCCGAGCGCGATGTAGACGGCCTTGTTGCGCACGAAGCCCTCGTCCCTGATCTTGACCCGGATCGGATCGAAGAAGACGAGTGGATAGATCGGATCCAGCGGGTGGTTCTGCCACTCGGCCACTTCCTCCAGACGGCGTCGGTGACAGCCGAGATAGGTCCGGCGACACGTCGATGCCGTAGAGCTCCTCCAGAGGGTCGCGAATCTCGCGCACCGTCATGCCCCGCGCGTGCATGGAGATGATCTTGTCGTCGAAATCGGGAAAGCGGCGCTGGTATTTGGCATCAGCTTCGGATCGAAGGTCCCGGCCCGGTCACGCGGGATCGACAGCGTCATTTTCGACGTTCCCGTCAGAACTGACTTCCTCGAATGGCCGTTGCGGCGATTGGCGCTGCCGTCGGTGCGTTCGTCCTCAAGGTGCTCGTCGAGTTCAGCGTTCAGAATTGTTCCGAAAGCGCCTTCTTCAGGTCGTCGAGTAGCCCGTCCCTGGCGAACACCTCGTTGGG
>NZ_RZSL01000681.1:0-2884 GCF_003997355.1 Mesorhizobium sp. M1E.F.Ca.ET.041.01.1.1
CTCGTAAAGCGCTTCCGTCTGGCCGCGACAGCCTGCCGCGCAGCAGACCTCATTTGTCGGACATAAGCGCTGAAATCCGCTTTTTCGCCCTTGCCCCTGGCACCTGCGTGGCTAGGATGCGCGCCGGCCAAAGGGAGAAAGAAATCATGATGCCATCGGCGCGTTTCGCCGACCTCGACGGCGCCTCGGTGCTGATCACCGGCGGCGGCTCCGGCATCGGCGCGGCGCTGACCGAAGGCTTCATGCGGCAAGGCGCCAAGGTCGCCTTCATCGATATCGCCGACAAGCCCAGCACGGCGCTCGCCGACCGCCTGGAAAAGGAGCTTGGCCGGCGTCCGCTCTACCTCAAGACCGATTTGCGCGACGTGGCGGCGTTGCGCACTGCTGTGGCCAAGGCCGCGGAAGCGCATGGCGATGTCACGGTGCTCGTCAACAACGCGGCGCTCGACGACCGTCATGAGGTCAAGGACGTCACGGTCGAGTTCTGGGACAACAATCTCGCCATCAACCTGCGGCCGCATTTCTTCACCGCCCAGGCGGTGGCGCCGGGTATGAAGCGCGCCGGCGGCGGCTCGATCATCAACTTCACCTCCACCTCCTATCTCATCAACCATCCGGACATGCCGGCCTACACCGCGGCCAAGGCCGGCATACTCGGCCTCACCAAGGGCCTTGCCGGCAAGCTCGGCGCCGACGGCATCCGCGTCAACGCGGTCGCGCCCGGCTGGGTGATCACCGAGCGCCAGAAGGAGCTCTGGGTTACCGAAGAGACGCTCGCCGCTCATGTCGCAAAGCAATGCATCAAGGAGGTGATGCGGCCCGACGACATCGTCGGCACGGTGCTGTTCCTGGCGTCTGACGCTTCGCGCATGCTGACGGCGCAGATGCTGATCGTCGACGGAGGCGTGCTGTGAGCGGCGCGCCCGCGGTCGCCGCCCTCGATTGGGGCACGACAAGGCTTCGGGCCTGGCTGCTCGACGGCTCCGGCGAGGTGCTTGCCGAGCGGCGCGGCGACGACGGGCTGATCACCGCGCGCGAAAAAGGCTTCGCCAACGTGCTGGAGGGTCACCTTGCCGCCATGGGCGCGCCGGAGGGCTTGCCCGTCATCATCTGCGGCATGGCCGGCTCCCGCCAGGGCTGGATCGAGGCGCCTTATGTCACCGTGCCGGCGCCGATCGGCGCCATCCTTGGCGAGGCCGCCCGCATCGAGGGCGAGCGCCGCGATATCCGCATCGTTCCGGGCCTCGCCCAGCGCCTCGCCGACGCGCCGGATGTCATGCGCGGCGAGGAAACCCAGCTCGCCGGCGCCGGTTTGCCGGCAAAGGGCCGTCACCTGGTCTGCATGCCAGGGACGCATTCGAAGTGGGTCGCGGTCGAGGACGGCACCGTCGCCGGCTTCGGCACCTGGCCGACCGGCGAATTGTTTTCCGTGCTGGCCACGCACTCGATCTTGAAACATTCGCTCGGCGAGCATCCGGCCCCGGTCGCTGCGGACAACCCGTTCTTCCGCCAGTGGTGCAGCCAAGCGCTGGGCGAGGGCGGCGACGTCACCTCGAAACTGTTCGCGATCCGCGCCGCAGGGCTGCTGCAGGACTTGAAGTCCGACGAGGCGGCGGCCTGCCTGTCCGGACTCTTGATCGGCGGCGAGATCGCCTCGGCCAAACGCCGCTATGGTGTCAGCGAAGCGCCGGTGGTGCTGGTCGCCTCCGGCGCGCTGGCTTCGCTTTACGGCGCCGCGCTAGGTTTCGCCGGTCTTGCCTTCAGGATCGTCGATGCGGATGAAGCGGTGCGCGCCGGCCTTGTCGAGGCCGCGTGCGAAAACGGCATGATTGCCAGAACCGGAGTTGCCCGATGAGTCAGACAGCCCCCTTTCCCAAGCTCAAGCGCGGGCTGGTCGCCATTCTGCGCGGCCTCAAGGCGACCGAAGCGATTGCCATCGGCCAGGCACTGTTCGACGCCGGCATCGAGGCGATCGAGGTGCCGCTCAACTCGCCTGAGCCGTTTTCGTCGATCGCCAGGATCGTGGAGGTCCTGCCGAAAACGGCCCTGGTCGGTGCCGGCACGGTGCTGACGGCCGCCGATGTTGACGCCTTGCACGAGGCCGGCGGCCGGCTGCTGGTCAGCCCCAACATCGACGCCGAGGTCATGGGCCGCGCGAAGGACTACGGCATGGTGACGATGCCCGGCGTGTTCACACCCACTGAAGCCTTCCAGGCGATCCGGCTCGGCGCGTCGGCGCTGAAATTCTTTCCGGCGAGTGTGCTCGGCGCGTCCGGCATCGCGGCAATTCGAGCCGTGTTGCCGGCATCGACCCTGATCGGCGCCGTCGGTGGCGTTTCCGACAAGGACTTTGCCGGCTACAAGGCGGTCGGCGTCAGCGTGTTTGGTCTGGGGTCGAGCCTCTACAAGCCGGGCGCCAGTGTCGAGGACGTGGCTGAGCGCGCCCGCGCCGCGGTCGCAGCCTGGGACGAGGCATTCGGAGGGGTATGATGGACAGCGTTTCGGTCTTCAGCGATCACATCTGCCAGCTTGGCGAGGGGCCGAGCTACGATCCCGGCACCGACACCCTCTTCTGGTTCGACATCGTCAACGGCAAGCTCCTGGAAAAGCCGCTCGCCGGCGCGCTGAAAATCCACGATCTCGGCCTGATGGCCAGCGCCATCGCCGTCATCGACGACGCCCGCCAGTTGATCGCCACGGAGATCGGCCTGCAGGTCCGCGATGTGGCGACCGGCAAGCTGACGCTGCACACGCCGATCGAGGCCGACAATCCTGCGACCCGTTCCAACGATTCCCGCGTCCATCCCTGCGGGGCGTTTTGGGTCGGCACGATGGGCAAGGACGAGGGGAAGGGCGCCGGCTCGATCTACTGGTTCTTCAAGGG
>NZ_RZSL01000682.1:0-2876 GCF_003997355.1 Mesorhizobium sp. M1E.F.Ca.ET.041.01.1.1
CCGGCGGGGCAGGGTGCAAAAGAGCTGTCGAAGTCGGAGGCTCTCGTGCTGATGTGTATTGCCTATTTCCAGCCGATCACGCGTGGCGGGTTGTCGAGCTTCTTCGGCAAGGAGGTGTCGCGCGATCTGATCGGCGTGCTGCGTGCGCAGGATCTCATCGCCTCGGGGCCGCGTAGCCCGCAGCCGGGCGCGCCCTACACCTATGTGACGACGAAAAATTTCCTGTCGCAGTTCGGGCTCGACACGCTGCGCCAGCTGCCGGATTTCGAGGCGTTGGAGGACGCAGGGCTGCTGTCGAAGGGAAAGCTGCTGGCCGGCGACATCATGCCGGGTTTCTCCGTTGGCGGCGATGAAGCTGCGGGCACCATCATGGATGAATAGAGAATTACCTAAATCAGGATCACTGAATTGCAAGACTACGTTGGGATGTTTAAGAAGTCCGAAAGCCAGCCACGCACAGATAGGCATTCAGAAAATCGACGTGGTAATCAAAAGATTGTAGAGAGATTCCAATTTCCTGGCGCACAAATTTTGGGCGAGGGGCTACTTCGCTTCGCCCGTCGAGCGCGACGAGGAGATGAGCGCCTACTAAAGCAAGAATTGGCCGACAACCAGTTGGACCAGATGCAACTGAGGCTCGGACTTTCCTTAAACAGAATGATCTCGGCGCGCCAAACATGCTTCTGCGGCGCATTATAATCCCCGATCAGGGCGCTCAGGCGTTGGCGATCAATCGGCGAAACGGTGAGGGATAATCCTGTGCGCATGCGCCAAACTGCATGGGCACTTGGGAATCCCAAGCCGGACTCTTATGCAGGCGGATTCCACTAGCTTGCCTCCCGAATGGAGCCGGACACTTTCTGCCTCGGTAGTTTCGGGAACTCTCCCGATTTGTCGTGTGTATGACAACATCAACCCACCTAGGAGAACAAAGCCTTTCACGTAAGCTATTGAAACGACGACGGAAGGAAATTCAAAGTCTCATTTCTCGCAATCGGCACGACTTTTGAAAGACTGGAGAGGTCGCGGCAACTTGGCTAAACTACCCAACGTGGTAGTGGCAAACCCATTTTGCGGTGCGTAACAGTGCGATGCAACATTGGAATTGTCTCGCTGACCTGCAACTAGCCGATTGCACCGTCATCGGCGTCAGCTGCAGGGGTCAGCGGCGAAAGAGGCCATAAATGGTACTTGACATCCGAGCCCAACAGGTCGCCGGCGAGCACTATGATCTTGTCGTGATTGGCTCCGGCTTCGGTTCAGCGTTCTTCTTGCGCGAGTTCTCTAGGAGAAGAAGAGCGCGCGTTCTCGTCCTCGAATGGGGGTGCCACAACACGCATGATTGGCAACTTGAGCACGGCTCAAACAGCAACGTCCAGGACGACAGTACCTATTCCAGCAACTCCAGCAAGCCGTGGGTCTACACCATCGGGCTGGGGGGCGGAACAAACTGCTGGTTTGCGCAGACGCCACGTTTTCATCCGAAAGATTTCAGGCTGAAAAGCCTCTACGGCATCGGTCTCGATTGGCCGCTCAGCTATGACGATCTCGAGCCTTTTTACTGCACGGCCGAGACGATCATGTCGATTTCCGGCGATCCCGATATGGCCGCGGTCATGCCGCGTTCCAGGCCTTTCCCGCAGCCGCCTCATCGCATGTCGGCGCCGGACCGGATGATGAAAGCGGCGCAGCCCGACCAGCACTTCGTTATGCCGACTGCGCGCGCACGCATTGCGACGGAACAGCGCTCCGCCTGCTGCGCATCCTTCCGGTGCTGGCTGTGTCCAGTCGACGCGAAATTCACCGCCAATAACGGCTTCATGCCTCTCTTCGAGCATTCCGATGTTGCGGTGTCCCTCAATTCGGAGGTGCGCCGGCTGGAGTACGCCGGAGGATCTGTCCAGTCGGTTACGTTCGTGAATGAGGACAAGGAGTTCCAGGTCACGGCGGATCTGTTCGTCCTGGGGGCGAACGCCATTCAGAGTCCGGCGATAATGCTGCGGTCGAATCTCGACGGCGAGTGGGTAGGACGTGGATTGCACGAAGGCTTTGGTTGGAATTTCGAGGCCTATCTTGACGGCATCGATAATTTCGACGGCTCGACGATCACAACCGGGCTGAATTTCGGCCTGTACGACGGACCACACCGGTCGGACTACGCCGCCGCACTTGTCTATTTCGAGAACCAGTGGTCGTACGGGATGCGTCCCGAACCAGGGCGGCTCCGGCAGACCCTGCCGCTGAGAGTCGTGACTGAAGACCTCCTCAAACCGGAGAACCATGTCACGCTCGACGAGAACGAGAACGCCCACGTCGTGTACGCGGGGCCTTCCGGTTATGCCGTGGAGGGCATGGCACAGGCCAAGCAGCGGCTCGGTGAGCTGCTTCGGCCACTGCCGGTGCAGGAGATATTCGACCGAGGTCAATCGAAAACCGAATCGCATGTTCAAGGGACCCTGCGAATGGGGAGAGATGCCACGGATTCTGTCGTCGACCGGGACATGATCCACCATAAAATGAGGAATCTCGTCGTTGTGGGTAGCAGCACCTATCCCAGTTGTTCGTGCGCTAATCCCAGCCTGACTGCTGCCGCCCTCTCTCTCAGGGCAGCGAGTCGCATCGCGTGAGGAGGGATCCGGCATGATCACGGTTTCGAGACGCGTGGTGCTTGGGCTTTTGGGAGGCGGTGTGGCCTCTATCGGCCTCGCTTACGCTTTGGTGCGCTCCTTTGCCCGCGAGGACCTGGTCCGCAGGGTACTTGAGCGCTATTTTAGGCCTTTGAACATGGCTGAGAACGAACTCCGGTCGTTCACCCAGGAGTTCCGAGCCCAGCGTCCGACGACCTTTCCGACCGAAAACTTAGCGGACTTTTCAGC
>NZ_RZSL01000683.1:0-2865 GCF_003997355.1 Mesorhizobium sp. M1E.F.Ca.ET.041.01.1.1
ATCTTCTTGGCCAGGGTCATTCAGGTCTCCTTTGCGGTTGGAATGCGTATCTGGGAGCTTCGCTCAGAGTTTCAATGTTCTCAGCCGCAAGGCGTTGGAAATGACGGAGACCGACGACAGGCTCATCGCCGCCGCCGCAATCATCGGCGACAGAAGCGTGCCGGTGAGCGGATAGAGCACGCCTGCGGCGACAGGCACGCCGAGCACGTTGTAGAGGAAGGCGAAGAACAGGTTCTGGCGGATGTTACGGATCGTCGCCTGGGCGAGCGTGCGTGCCCTGACGATGCCGTTGAGATCGCCCTTGACCAGCGTGATGCCGGCGCTTTCGACCGCGACATCGGCGCCGGTACCCATGGCGATGCCGACATCGGCGCTGGCCAGCGCCGGCGCGTCGTTGACGCCGTCGCCGGCCATGGCAATGCCCGCGCCCGTTCCACGCAATTCCTCGACCAGCGCGCCCTTCTCATCGGGCAACAGACCGGCGCGCACCTCGTCGATGCCGAGCTTGCCGGCAATCGCTTTTGCCGTGCGCTCGTTGTCGCCAGTCGCCATGATGATCCTCAGGCCCTTGTCGTGCAGCGCCCTGATCGCTTCGGCCGTGGTGGCCTTGACCGGGTCGGCGACAGCGACGAGGCCGGCGAGCTTGCCGTCGGCGGCAACGAACATCGCCGTCTTGCCCTCAGCCTGCAATGCCTCCGCCTTGGCGGAAACAGGCGCGGTGTCGATGCCAAGGTCGGCCATCATCGCCGCATTGCCAAGCGCCACCTTTCTGCCGGACACCGTGCCGGCAACGCCCTTACCGGTGATGGCCTCGAAGTTTTCGGCACCGGCAAGCTTGACGCCGCGTTCGGCTGCCCCCTCCACGATCGCCTCGGCGAGCGGATGTTCCGAGCCTTTTTCAAGCGTGGCGGCGAGCGCCAGCAGTTCATTCTCATCGGCGCCCTCGGCGGCGGCGACGTCGGTCAGCTTCGGCCTGCCCTCGGTCAAGGTGCCGGTCTTGTCGACGATCAGCGTATCGACCGAGGCGAAGCGCTCCAGCGCCGCCGCTTCCTTGATCAGCACGCCGGCATGGGCGCCGCGCCCGGTCGCGGTCATGATCGACATTGGTGTCGCAAGACCCAGCGCGCAGGGACAGGCGATGATCAGCACCGACACCGCCGAGACGATGGCGAAGATCAGGCTGGGCTCAGGCCCGAAGAACGACCAGGCAATGAAGGCGATGACGGCCACCAGCACGACCGCCGGGACGAAATAGAAGGATACGCGGTCGGCCAGCGCCTGGATCGGCGCGCGCGAACGCTGCGCCTTGGCGACCATTTCGACGATGCGCGAGAGCGTGGTCTCGGCGCCGACCCTTTCGGCGCGCATGATCAGCGAGCCGTTCTTGTTGAGCGTGCCGCCGGTCAGGGGATCGCCTTCCGTCTTCTCGACCGGGAGCGGCTCGCCGGTGATCATCGATTCGTCGACCGCCGAGCGGCCTTCCAGCACGATGCCGTCCACCGGCACAGCATCGCCGGGGCGGATGCGGAGCCGGTTTCCAGCCTGGACGCTGTCGAGCGGCACGTCCTTCTCGGAACCGTCGGCGCCGATCAGGCGCGCCGTCTTCGGAGCAAGGTCGAGCAAGGCGCGAATGGCCGAGCCCGTGCGTTCGCGGGCTCTGAGTTCCAGCACCTGGCCAAGGAACACCAGGGCGACGATGATCGCGGCCGCCTCGAAATAGACCGGCACGGCGCCGTCATGGCCACGGAACTGATGCGGGAAAATGTCTGGGAACAGGGCGGCGACCACGCTGTAGAGATAGGCCGCGCCGACGCCCAGCGAGATCAGCGTCCACATATTCGGACTGCGGTTCAGGATCGAGTCCCAGCCGCGATGGAAGAACGGGAAGGCAGCCCACAGCACCACAGGGCTTGCCAGCGCCAGTTCCGCCCAAGTCTTCGTCCGGCCGTCGATGAAGCTTTCGAAGCTGAAACCCAGCATCGGCGCCATGGCGAAGACGAGCAAAGGCACGGACAACAGCGCGCTTACCCAGAATCGCCTGGTGAAATCGACCAGCTCCGGGTTCGGCCCCTCATCGCCGGTCGGTACGCCCATCGGCTCCAGCGCCATGCCGCAGATCGGGCAGGAGCCGGGCTTGTCGCGGATGATCTCGGGATGCATCGGGCAGGTGTATTGCGTGCCCTTCGGCATCGGCTCCGGCGCCGGCCGGCCGTCAAGGTATTTTGCCGGTTCGGCCTCGAACTTGCCCTTGCAGCTTGCCGAGCAGAAATAGAAGCCTTGGCCTTCGTGGCGGACGAAATGCTTCGCGCTCGCGCGGTCGACATTCATGCCGCAGACGGGATCGGTCGCCGTCAGATATGTTTCCGGCCCGGCCTGGAATTTCGTGCGGCAGCGCTCGCTGCAGAAATGAAATGTCCGGCCATTGTGTTCGGCCGTAGGCTTGCCGGCGGAAGGATCCACCGTCATGCCGCAGACCGGATCGCGGATCACGGCTTCCGCGGCCGGCGCAGCGCCTTTTGCGGAACAGCAGGATGCGCCATGCGCGTGATGGTGATGATGGTCGGAATGGCTCATGTCGAAACGCCTCGGAATTATCGAATGGGGCGGAGGTAGTCCTTCCAGTAACTGGAAGGTCAAGGGGCGGTTTCGATTTTTGGGAATTTCGGTCGTCCGGCCTTGCGCTGCATCAATCGCATGTCATTGGCAACGCGGCCGCCCGCCCCATACACAGCGCCGCGAAAACACGCTATAGACGCCGCCGAATGGCAAAGATCTCCCTGAAACTCGACGAAATCATCGAAGGCGACGCCTTGCGCCGCGACATGACGGCGCTGACGAGGGCGAGCGCCGGCGACGGCTCCGGCA